>JBKCXA010000088.1:0-12925 GCA_046316935.1 Prosthecobacter sp. | reverse complement strand
GCTGGTGAGGGGCATGGGCTTGCCGGCATCGAGGGCATCGAAGAAGGCCTGGAACTGGCTCTGGTAGGGGTGATCACTCACATCGCCGGAGTCGAGCATCTTCATGGAGAGCTTGCTCCAGGCGTGCTTGTCGGTGTGGAGCTTCATCGAGTGGAATTTGTCGTCGAGGAGGCTGCCCTGGCTGCCGCAGAGGTGGGTGTGGAAGTAGTAGGGCTGCAGGCAGTCCACGATGGCGGCGGATTTGCCGACGGCGCCGTTTTTGAAGCGGATGATGGTGGTGCTGCTGGTGTCGTATTCGTAGGGCTTGAAGATCTCGCTGCTGCTGCGGGTGGAGAAGGAGGAGACGCTTTCCACTTCGCTGCCCATCATCATGAGCAGGGCATCGAGGGCATGGCAGCCAGCGGTGAGGAGGGCGCTGCCGCCGTCTTTCTTGCCGGTGTTCCAGCGGAACTGGCCATACCAGGGGCCGATGCCGTGGTAGTAATCGACCTCGCCGTAATGCAGGCTGCCGAGCAAACCTTCGTCGATGAGGGCCTTGGTGACCTGAAACTGGTTGGAGAAGCGGCACTCGAAGCACACGCAGCCTTGCACGCCGTTTGATTTCGCGGCGGCGGTGATTTCACGCACTTCCTGGAGGCTGTTCGCCATGGGCTTTTCGAGGATGATGTGCTTTTTGGCGTTCGCCGCAGCGATGGCCTGATCGCGGTGCTGGCTGGGGTAGCTGGTGATGTCCACCACATGGATGGACGGATCAGCGAGCATGGCATCGATGCTCTGGTAGCTCTTGATCTTGCCGCCGTGCTTGGCGCTGAGCTCGGCATCGTCGAGCTTCCGCGAGGAATAGATGGCCGTGACCTGGCCCTGGGTGGTTTTATTGATCGCTTCGATGTGGGCGGTGGCCGCCCAGCCGTATCCGATGATGCCGACGTTGTATTTTTTCATGGTGGGGAGTGAGGGGAGCAAAACGCCGCTCCTTTGTCAATTTCTACGGCGAAGAAGCCAGAAGGCGAAAAACAAGACGCTGATGCCACCACCGATGATCCATGCCCACGGCATCTCCGACCTCGGCGCGGCAAAAACCCACACGGCTGAGGTTTCGCCCGGCATGAGGACCTGAAGCTGGCCGAGCGTGGTGCCCTCGATCTGCCGCAACCAGCCGACCATGAGACTGCCGGAGGCCCGCAGCGTGGCGCGGCCGCTGGCGGAAGGCCAGGCGGTGCTGGCATTGCCGACGAGGTAGATGTGCGTGGCGGGCTTCCCATCCGCGCCGGTGTCGGTTACCGGAACGCGGGTCCATTTCAAAGCAGGAACAGGCCACGAACGTCCGCCGAGGCTCAAATCGAGGCTGGAGGCCACGCAGGCATCGGCGAGCGCAGTCGTCTCGGCATCGAGGGTTGGGTTATCTTCGATGCGGGCGACGAGCGAGGGGCGCTTCGCATACTCGGCGATGCTTAGCGAATCGAGCATGACCTCCAGCCGCACCTCGCGGCCATCTTGAACGGCATTCGTGGTGAGCGTGAGGTAATCCGCCGGATGCGCAGCGGCAGTGACGGTCAACAAAAGCGTGCAGGCGAGGACACGCATCAGTTGTCGAGCACGAGGCGGTAGAAGCGCTTGGTGATGCCGCTGGAGATGGGCAGGGTGAAGCTGGCGGTGCCACTGCCGATGCTGACAACATCCGGCACGCGGACCCAGGAGCCAGGAGCGAGCGTGTCACTGGTTTCAAGGTGGAAGAATCGACCGCTTTGGCCTTCCCACTGGATTTGAAGACTGGCACCTCCGGGCGTGATGGTGATGGCGGGCTGAGGTAACGCTGGAATGGCCGCAGCGACGATGGCGGAGACGAGCACGGTGCGAGTGACAGCTCCTGGCGCAGTGATTTGAATGCTGCCCACGCTGGTGGCTCCAGCGGGTAGTTCATCGGCATCGACGGTGAAATCGATGGTATCCCACTCGCCTGTGCTGCTGCCCGTGCTGGAGGCCAGGTGAATCCATGAGGCCGAAGGCGTGAGCGTGTAGGTCAGCGTGCCGCCGCCGGAGTTCCGCAGTTCCAATGAGGCTTGATCGTTGCTGCCCGCAGCCAATGGCACGATGACGGCGGAGGCACCCACTGCAAGGACGGGAGCGACGGCGGCGGTGCCGGTGAATTCCAAGTTCAAGGTGTATGCGCCCGTGATGGCGAAGTCGTAGCCTTTCACCGCGAGGTAGTAGGTGCCAGGGGAGACATTGGAACGAAGATCGAAGTTCGAGTTGGTGATGCTGGCATCGTCTGCCGATGAAAGAATGTCCCCGTTGGCATTCCAAAGCTCTCCCACGGTATCAGTGAGGCCCTGGGTGAACATGCGGAGGCTGCCTGGACCCGCTAACGTGATGCGGAAGACATCGACGTCGCCACCGACGTTGATGATGCCGCTCGCGGTGCCGGGCACGGAGGCCAGCGTGGAGGTGCTGGTGGTGCCGCCATGGTCATCTGGGATGGCACCGGAGGTGAAGGAATAATAGACCGAGTAAGCACCGGTGGACACCCCCTGATAGCCACGCACACGTGCGTAGTAGGTGCCTGGTGTGACGGCGGCAGGCAGAAGGAAATTAGTGCTCACGCCGGAATCATCGTCGGCCAGCAGCTGCACGCCCTTGGAATCAAACAAGGCACCATCCGTGTCACTCGGGCCGGTGCTCAGCACTTGCAGGAAACCGTTCTGCGTGATGGTGATGCGGAAGAAATCGGTGTCACCTGCCACGGAGAGGTTTCCAGCCACGGCGGAGCCGATGCCTTCGCTGAGAGCTGTTCCCGTATCGGGAAGCTCGTTGTGGTCATCGGCCAGGGCGATGGCATTGGGCGTGAAATTCGTGTAGAGGCGATAGGAGCCGGTCAAGCCGGGATCAAAGCCGCTGAGATGGAGATAATAGGTGCCTGCCGAGAGCAGCGTGACGGCCTGGGCATTGTCACCAGGGCCGCTATCGGCATCACTGAGCAGCAGGGTTCCGCTGCTATCTCGCAGCTCGAGCAGCGGATTGAGCGGACCGCCGGTGTGCATGGCCAGTCGTCCCGCCGTGGGCAAAATCACGCGAAACACATCCACATCACCACTCTCCTCAAAAGTGCCGCTGTCGGCGCTGTCTGGCGAGATGGCGGTGGCTTCAGCGATGGCATCGCCGTGATCATCCGGTGGCGTGCCAGCGATGAAGGAGGTGATGAGACCGTAGTCCCCTTCGCTATCGGCACTGCCGCCGCTGATCTCAGCGTAGTAAATGCCCGCATTGGCGAAACGGACGAGTTGGAAGTTGCCGAATTCAGCGCCGGTATCGGCCGTGTTGAGCAGCGTGCCGGATTGATCTTTGAAGGTCAGAAAGGTGTTTGTCTCGCCGGTGGACTGCAAGATCAGGGTGCCCGCAGCAGGGAGCGTGAGGCGGAACACATCCACATCACCCGCGTAGTCGAGCCTGCCACTTTCCGCAGCCCCTGGTGCCACCACGGTCGCGGTGGCAGTGGTATTGCCATGGTCGTCTGGACCACCTGATGCGGTAAGCGTAGCCGTGACCGAATAGGATCCCGAATCAAACGCCGAGGCACCGGAGACCACGAGGTAATACACACCCGGCGTCACGTTGGAGGCGAGGGCAAAGGCCATGCTGTTGCCATGATCATCATTGTGGACGATCAGTTCCCCGGTGGCGTTGAGAAGCGCCGCCGCTGTATCCGCCGTGCCGCTGCTGGTCACGGTGAGCTGCCCCCCAGTCAGCACCGTCAGTTTAAAGACATCCACATCACCACCCAGGTCGATCACGCCAGATAGCGGCGCACTCAGCGCCAGCGTGGTGGCCACGGTGACATCATCCCCGTGGTCATCCGTGGCCGTGAGGGCGCGTCCCTCGATCCGGAAATTGTAGGTGCCCTCGTTGAAGTCATCACTGCTAATGACGACCTCTGCTGCATGCAGCCCGGCTGTTGTCGGAGAGAAAGCAAGCGCGAAGGCGGCGGACGAGCCTGCTGGCAAGGTGGCTGGAGGTTGCGCCGTGACTTCAAAGTGAGCCGCACCCGCTCCGGTAATGGCTACGGCAGCCGGCCCCAGTGTCAGTGCTTCCAGCCCCGCATTGCGGATCGTGAACAACTGCAGCACATTGCGCCCCACTCGCACGGGTCCAATCAAAGTGCCCTCTTCAGCCGAGGTGTCCGCTCTGCCATCTGAAATCTCGCCTGCAATGCCCTCCACCACGATTTCTGGCAGTCGAGGGCCAGTGACGGTGAACACATCCGGCAGCACGAAGACGTTGTCGTTTTCAGCCGCCTCGGGGATCACCCCCTGAGAGTCAATCACCCACCCAATGCGATAGCTGCCAGGCTGGGTGCCTGCTGGAATGGTCAGTGACTGGGCGAAATTCATGGTCGTTTCATGAATGACCCCGCTGACATCGTAAGCGCCGAGCAGGATGTCCTCATCGGCGCGGATGACCTCATCCAATGAGGCATAAAAGCTCACGCGGAAAGCCCCCGCATCCCCGCTGCCTGAATTTTCCACGCTGCCCTGTAGATTGACGCTGCCACCTGTGGCCGCCGTGTTGTCACTGAGGGTCTGCTGTGCCTGAGGCCCCGGCTGCATGTTCGGCGGAGGCGCCCCCCCGAAGAATCCCACCCGTGCCGTCATCACTGGGCCATTTGCGGAGATCGTGTCCACAATGATGTTGGTGGGTGTGCCAGCATAGGTATTGCTGTTGGGCATCGAGCCCGGGCCAAAGGTCCCGCCTGCGGTGTAGTAGTCGCCAGCATCCGCTCTGCCGCCGTAAAAGATGGTGCCATCAGCGGCGGTCCATTGATGATTTTCGATCTGCTCGAGGCCATCTGCTTGCACGAGGCGCACGAGCTTGTTTCCTCCCGGGGCCGTGCGGTTTCGGTTCGTGTTGTTCGCATTGAAATTCGTGCCGCTGGCATTCAGCGTGCCATCCACATGCCAGATGGCCAGTCCATTGCCTGGCATGCCGGAGAAAGAGTCATTGCCCATCCGCCAGCGATTCTCGATCAAGAAAAACTCCTGTAATGGCGTGCTCGTCAGATTGGGAAAAATGACCACGGCCTTGTTGAGATCGGTCCTCACGTCACCACTCGCATTCAGCGTCACCATGCGCGGCTCACCAGCCGCGATAATCTGCGGTTCGATCCAACCTAGCATCCAGCGGGAGAAGCCGTTTAGATTCCCGATGTTCGAATCCATCATGTCCATGCCACCCACACCACCCTTGACGCCAACCGTGGATCTTCTTTCGTAGTCGTAGAGATCAGGCAATCCCAGCACATGGCCAAACTCATGAATCAATACCCTGGGATCGTAGTCAGTGCCATTTTCACGCAGCTTGAGTTGATTCCAGGTGAAGTTACGAATGCGCTTCCCGTCCACCATGAATGTCTGCTGGTCAGGGACAAAGAAGCTCCATTTGTAGTTCCACCAAAACGACATCCAGGCACCCGGAGGCCCGGTCCAGATGATGTCAATGTTGTCGATCACACCGTCATTGTCGTTGTCGTAAATGGCGTAGTCCTCGTTAGCATCGTAGAATCGCAAGGCAGTCGTGACGAGATCGAAAAGACCTTGGTTTTTGGCGAGGTTGTCAGCGCTGGTATTGCCCGTCATTTGCGGTGTGCGACTGTCTCGAGTAGAAAAAAACTGGAACCAGCCCAAAGCCTTGCCTGTCACATTGAACTTGTTTTGAGATGCCCGCAGATAGTATTGAGCCATGCTGTTGAAAGGAAGATGATTCTGCGCCACCTCCGTTCCCTGGCCATAAATATTGGCCTCCATCTTGGGCCGTGTGATGGCCGTCGGCGCAGGGATGTCGGCAAAACTGATGAGCAAGGTCAGGTTATGCACGGTGCCCGTCGTGCGAATACCGCGTATGGCAGTAGGGAGCCCTGAGAACGAGGCCGCGGGCTGCATGGCATTGAGTTCAGCCTCGATTTCTTGCTCGCTGGCGCCAAGGGCCTCCAGTTGTGCGCGCTTCACTTTCAGCATGGTGCTTTGCGCCAGCTGGCCGCTCATCTGCTCCTCCCCAAGCGTTCGTGCAAACGCCTCTGCCTTTTCAAGCAGTCCCTTCGCTTTGAGTTCCGCCATCTGCTCATCCGTCGGCGGCTGATGGGCATTCAGTGTGAGACATGAAACAATTAGGGCCGCCGTCAGTGTGATCCGGAGTAACATAACTGAAATTAGGTCAGCCTATGACTCGCCTGACAGACAAATGGTTCAACGTGAAAACAATCCCCCCCTACCAAAGTATGGGGCTGGCTGAAAGCTCTCCTACGGTCTCGGTTGCGCGCTTGGCCCTTGTTCGCCATTTCTCCTCCTCCCAAAGCATCCTATTGGCCGCCTCGGTTTGTGGTTACTTCACATCCACTTGAGTCTCTTTTTAACCACTTATTCAATACCCACGCATGTCACCGCCCCCTCAAGTGATCTTCTCAGGATCATCGGGCGTTACCAGCGTCCGCGATGAAGCCCGCGAGAGGCATGCAAAGACACCTTGGCCGCTATTGGAATGGGTGGAGCATTGATTCGAGACGCCGTGAACCCCGTGCCACACAACTCATTGAGCTCTTTTTGCTCATGGCTTCTGCCAGTCCTTATCCTGAGTGCCTGCACACTGCCGGCGCCCCATTCACGCATGGATGAGCACGCGCTGCCCCGACTGATGGTGGAACGCCTGAGCTGGATGGATGAGGTGGCGGAGGTTAAACGGGCACGGGCGCTTCCCGTGAGCGATCCTGTCCGTGAAGCGGAGTTGCTGAAAGCCATGGAGCAGCGTGGCGCTGCATCTGGGCTTCCAGCCGGAGCGGTGAGGGCTTTCTTCTCCGGGCAGATGCAGGCAGCGAGACAGTTGCAGCAAGAGTGGTTACAACGGCCTTCGTCACCAGATCAGAAGACCGGGGCGCTACCAGATCTTGCGGGCACCGTGCGCCCGGCTCTCGATGAGATCGGTATCAAGATGATCTCCTGCCTCACCCTGGCGCATGGGTCCGCCGTCGCACCCCGGATCACCTCAGAAGCACGTCTGCGGCTGAGTCAGGCGGGATACTCAGAAGCCGTGATCCGAGCAGCCATTGAGGGGCTGGAAGCAGGTTTGCGCCAGGTGATGGGGGAGCATCAGAAACCTCTCACTCCAGCCGCCTCGGAGTCTTCAGTGCGAAGGCAGCGATGAACTCCTCGTCCTCGGCGGGAATGACTTCGAGCATGACTTGCAGTTCTTCCCAGCTTGCCACGTAGTCAGCGATATTGGCTGCATGGGACTCTTTGGCGTCTTTGTCGGCATCAGGATTCGGCTTGATCTTCCTGATCTCGGCTCACCGCAGCGAAGAAAATTTGTCACGCCGATTGTCTCCCACCCGAAAATATGGATAACTCAACTGTCGATCCATTCTCTGGCATGGTCACCGCCGCCGATCTCAACACCCTGAGCCAAGCCACCCTCGCGCTTTACTCACCAGACCTCACTCTCGGTAACTTCACCGAGCACGGCTACCGTTTTCTCAGTGCGCTGGTGCCCTGCGACCTCATCAACTTCGGCGACCTCAACCCCGCCGCAGGCACCCTGGACGCCACCAGCAACTACCAGCCGCCCGACTGGGCCCTCGCCGTGGAGGGCTTTGGCAGTTGCATGGCGAAGTATCCGCTCTTCCGCTTCGATCCCACCGTGAACGACGGCAAGCCCTTCTTCCGCAACGACTTCTACACAACCCGCGAGTTCCGCGATCTGGACATTTACAGCGAGTGCTTCCGCCTGCTCGGAGCCAACAACCACGCTGCCGTCCACGTCGCCGCCAGCGACGGCCACATCCGCTACTTTGCCCTGGAGCGCGGAGGCCGCGTCAACTACACCGAGCGTGACCGCCAGCTGCTCCACCAAGCGCAGTTCCACCTCGCCAACGCGCTGAAACTAGCCACAGCCCGCCAGCGTCCCATGCTCTCCAATGATTCCGGCATCTTTTGTCTCAGCGGCTTCACTCCACGCGAGTCCGAAGTGGCCTACTGGCTGACGCAGGGCAAAACCAACCTGGAGATTGCCAGCATCACCAAGGTGAAGCCGCAGACCATCAAAGCGCACATCACCGCGATGTTTAACAAGACAGGCACCAGCAACCGCCTGGCCCTCACCTTGCTGATGATGGAATTGCGGCATAGTGCCCATACGAGGCAGGTGTGGCATCGTGCGAAGGCCAGCAGACATTGATGAAAACACAGCCCTGCGCGGTGGGCCGGAAACGTGTCAACCTCATACCCGGCGAGCGGGGAAGATGTTTCAAAGAGTGGCGTGTGACGGTGATTCGCGCTAAAAAATCTGCGATGCGATCCATCCTCCTCGCGCTGCTATTCCTCCTGCCCCTGCTGCACGCGGCAGAGGCACGCTGCTGGCGGCTGGGCGGAGCGGCGCAGCCGAGGAGCTTGCGGCATGGGGCTTTCCTCCTGCTGCTGAGCACGGCGGAGCATGAGGATGGACGCTTGAAGCTGCGGGTGGGCCTGCAAAACCAGACGCTGACTGCGGTGACCGTGCCTCCCGTGATGGAGGCATCGCAAATCCATCTGCACAAAGGCTCCGGCGGCGGAAATGTGGCCTGCGTGGACCCGGGCCTCGGATGGCGGGAGCAGGCCGCCGCGCTTCTCATGCCTCAGGAGTGCGTTTTCACCGTGCTGAGCTTTCCCTGGCCGGAGGAGGATCTGGACGAGATCACCGTGCTGGATGTGGAGACGCACTCGCCGCTGAGGTTTCTGCTAAATGACAGCATGGTCTTCACACCGCCAGATCTCACGCGAGTGGAAGGCCGGACGATGGACCTCGGCGCGGCGCTGGAGCCGCTCAACGAGGGCAATCAAAACGTGGGCCTGCGTCTCGGCCAGATGCGTTGCGTGGATGGGGCGCTGATGCTGGAGCTGATCTTCAAAAACATCGCCCGCTACCCCATCCAGCTCGAACGCTGCCCGAAGGGCGGCGAGGCGAGGCTGCTGGGCAGTGACGGACAAAAGCTGGCGGTGCTCGATGTGCGCGGCGGCATCGTGGACCGAATCGCGCCGCCGGGTGTGTGGCCGCCGGGCGTGGAGAATCGCGGCATTCTGCGCTTTGCCATGCCGCAGGCGCACGCGGCCTCGCGCCTGTGGTTCTGGTTTCCCGGCTATCCGAACCTGCCGCTGCTCTTTGATGAAAAAGAGGACCTCTGGAAGGTGGATCACGCGAACAAGCAAACGCCCACCTTCACCGCCGCCCGCCTGCACTCGCTGGCTGAGCAGAAGCTCTTCGACCAGGTGACGAATTTCTGGGTCGGTGTGTCCAAATCCATCACCGAAGGCCGCCTCGATGAGGCGCGAAAGCATCTCGAGGTGGAGAAAGAGCCGGAGCTCTTTCAAAACCTCGACCGCATGGCCTTTGAGAGCGTGGACATCCAGCCCTTTGCCGACCAGGGGCTCGATCTCGAAAACGGCGAGCTGCGGGTGGTGAGCCTGCGCATGAACTACCGGCTCAAAGGCCATCGCGGCACGAACGCCTTCTACATCCCGATGTATGCCCGCATGCAGGTGACCGGTGAAGGCGGCTGGAAGATCAAGGCGCTCACCTTTCCGCATGGCCCGCCCTTCTGGAGCCGTGGTTATCATCGTGTGCATGCCAGCAACCGCATCCTCGTGGTGCACAAAGACACGCCTCAGGATGCGCGGCATGCCCAGGTGATGTCAGGCCAGCTCGAGGCGGCCTACGATCATCTGCTCGCCGCGGGTCTGCCGATGAGCGCCACCTATGTGGCCTTTCATTGCTCCGACGAGGGAGACTTCCAGATTCTCAGCGGAGCTGATCCCGGCATGGCGGCGGGTGCCGCGCCGGGCGTGACCATTGCAGAGAAGGGAAAGCTCATGACTTACAATCTGGCCATGTATGCCAACAACGCCGGTGTGAAGGGCCATCAAGCCTTCGCCGATCGCGGCAATCAACAAAAGGTCACCATGGAGCATGAGCTCACCCACCTCGCCCTCGGCGAATGGTCACGCCCGTGGACGCCGGGCTGGCTCGTGGAAGGCGCGGCGGTGTATTTTTCCTCCGAGCGCTTCACCGAGCGTCCGGATCTGCTGAAGGATGCGATGGCTCGTGGCACCAGCCTCGCGGAACTCACCCGCCATGGCACGCTGCGCCGGGAAAACGATGAGCCCCTCACGCTGCACTGCCGCTACATGCTCAGCGCCTACGCCGTCGGCTGGATCGCCAAGGTGTTTGGTGAAAAGCGGCTGCTGGAGCTGTACCGCGCCTTCAGCGAGGAGTTTCCTGCCGAATGGAAACGCGATGATGGCCACCTGAACTACGACGATGAGCACGGCCCCGCCAAACAGGAGGCACGGGCACGCCTCACCCGCCTGCTGCTGCAAAAACACCTCGGCGCAGACCTTGCCGCCATCGAGCAGCAGATCCTCACGATGATTCGGAGATGAGGGAACCGTGCTTACGAGGTCGTCAAAGGCGAAGTTGGCTGTGAGGCGCCCTCGGCCATGGCAGCGAGCTCGCTTATCGTCTATTCCCCGTCGTCAGACCATTTGCTCCCGCCCGCTCCCGAGGCAGAGTGGCCGCCATCTCCGGCATGCCCGCCCGCTACGCCCTCCAGAATCACCCGGCCTTCAGCGATCCTCTCACCAAGGAAGATCTCTACATCCTCGTCTCCCGTGGTTCCCTGGCTCGTGGCGAGATGGTGGAGTGCGATGAAACCGGCGCGATGCATACCGTCGGCGAGGTCATCAGCGGCATGCGCCCGCCACGCGAATCCGCCGTCGCCCGCCCGGCCTATCGCGAGATCACACCGGACTTCGAAGGCCCGCCCGAGGAGATGGAAGAGGAGGCCGAAGAGGAGGAAACCGAAGACGAGCGCTTCAATTACACCGCCAGCGGCGAGCCCATCCTGCATCACTCGCATCCCTCCTGGCTCGCCTATTCGAAGACGCTCTTCCTCGCCATCCTGCTGGCCATCGCCGCGGGCCTGCTGTTTCTGTTTGAGCCCACGTATGCGCTCATCGCGCTGGTGTTGTCCGTGACGGTGCTCTTTGGCGTCTTCGTCAGCCGCGTGACACATGACTACATCGTCACCCCGCAACGCGTCGAGCTGCTCTGGGGCATTCTTGGCCGCAGCTCTAAAGAAGCCCGCATTTGCGACATCCGCAGCATCGACGTGTATGAGAACGGCCTCAAAGGCATGCTCGGCCTCGGCACGATCGACTTCTCCACGGCCGCGAACGCCGGCATCGAAGTCCAGTTCCGCGATCTCCGTCGCGCCCATGAGGTGAAGGAGCTCGTCCGCAAGCTGCAAAGCGGCGTCGATCCCACGGAAGACTGACGAGAAATGACGAAACCAGAATGGCGAATGATGAATGAAGCCCGAATGCTCAATGATGAACCGTTTGTCGCGGCATCACGCATCGCGAGCCTTCGTCATTCCGGCTTCGTCATTCTTTCGTCATTCCTCATTGCTTCGCTTCGCTCCCCCCTTTGGGGCAGCACACGCTTCGCGGTGCTGGCTGTCTCGCTTTGCTCGGCTCTGGTTTCGTCATTCGCCGCAGGCGCAGATCTCACCACCGCCATTAGTATTCGCACGCTGCCCTACGAGCGCAGTTTGGAAAAGCTGCCGGTCGACCTCACGGGCGTGATTGGTTTCATCGAGAGCGGTGGGACAGCCTTTCTTCAAGATGGCACGGCGGGCACGCATCTGCACTTCAAGCCTGTGCGCAATGACCTTCGGGTCGGCGATCGGGTGCGGGTGAAGGGCACAAGCACGGCCGGACTCTATTTCCCGGGCGTCGATGTGCTCGACATGGAGGTTCTCGGGCATGAATCGCCACCTGCGCCGGTGCCTGCGGGCTATGACGACCTCGCCACGGGTCGTTTTCATTATCAACGCGTGCTCGTCGAAGGTCTCGGGCGCACGTTGACGCCGCTCGATGAAGATCGCTCGCTGCTGCGGCTCGCGATGGGCAGTCGTGTCATCGAGGTGCGGGTCGATGCGCCGCCGGAATCGGCTCCGAAGGTCATCGATGCTCGTTTGCGCATCACGGCGCTGGCCGCTGGCGGCATCAATGACCGCCGCCAGCTCGTGTTTCCCTACCTTCGCGTCACCGATTGGAGCGATGTCACGATCTCTCAAACCGCGCCAGAGGTCGAAACCCTGCCCGTCACCTCCGCGGCGAACCTGCTGCACTTCGGAGCGGCCGATGAGCCGCATCATCGCGTGCGCATCCGCGGCACCGTGCTGGCCGCGTTGGCCGATGGACGCGTGTTTGTGCGCGATGCAACCCCGCCGCCACCGCCACGCGATGCGAAAGTCGATGAACCGCTCCTTTCGCCGTCCATCGCCATCCACCTCTCCACCACTCCAACTCTCCAAACTGGCCACTTCGCCGAAATCGTCGGCTTTCCGATCATGACAGGCTTCAGCGCCTCACTGGCCGATGCGGTCGTTTTGAGCTCCGAGCCTCAAAACGAGCCGGAAGCATCACCTGTGACGCTTTCGCAATTTCAGAACGGCTCACACGATGCCGACCTCGTGCGCCTCACGACGCCCGCGGTGTTGAATGACTACTTCCGCACGCCCGAAGGCCACGAACTGCGCTTCACCTCCGGCGGCATCTCCATCCGTGCCTTCTTGCTCGAAAAAGCCCCGCCCAGCCTCGAAATCGGCTCCTCCTGCCTGCTCACCGGCAATTGCCTCATCGAATCGAGCACCGACAAAGGCTTCCGCTCGCAGCCCGAGCGTGCCTCGTTGCTCCTGCGTTCCTCACGCGACCTGGAAGTGCTCAGCACCGCGCCGTTTTGGACCGCCAAGCGACTCGTCATCGCCATCGCCATCCTCGGTGGGCTTGTTTTTCTCACTCTCGTGTGGATCACCCTCCAGCGTCGGCAGATCACCCGACTCGAACAAACC
>JBKCXA010000087.1:0-16097 GCA_046316935.1 Prosthecobacter sp. | reverse complement strand
TGGCCTGCCAAATGTCGCCATCCGCGACAATGTGCTCTCGCCGCGCTTCTATGCCGAGTTCTACGAGCGCTGTGTGAACTACCGCCTCGATTACGGCTGCGAGCTGCTCCTTGAGGCCATGCGCTGCGATCAATACGGCCTTGGCCGCTGGGTCCTGCCCGCCAGCATCACCTATGTCGGCGGCAAGACCGGCAACTACGGCGAGTGGGACCATGAATCCCTCTTCTTCTATTACGGCAGCACCCCTTACGCCATCGTGCTCTTCACCCGAGGGCACTTCGCCCCCGATGGTCAGGACTGGAAACTCGGTGCCATGATGGGCGGCCTCTTTCGCGACTACTGCGCTTGAAGTCAGGAGCCCGCGCCGGTGTAGAAGGCTTGGCAGCGGGCCAGGTCGATGCGTAGCAATCCAAAGCTCTTCAAATCAGGGGCATTCACTGCGGAGAGAGACACCCGCCCTCGCAGAAGCACGGCTTGAAGATCGGGCCGGAACTGGATCTCATCGGCTCGTGCGTAGTAGCTGCCATGTTCATCGGTGACCTTGACCCGGGCGTTGCCGCGCAGCCTAACGAAGGTTCCTTCCGATGTTTCCGGTAAACGAGCATGGACGATGTCATCTGCCCGGCAGGCGACCACAGTGTTGCCCCGGCTGGTTGAGTGCGTTTCGTCGCAATCAGGAAACCAGGATTGGGTGGACGACTCACCTGCCAGGAATGTCGGTATGAGATCCGCACCGCCAGCGAACAAGAGAAAAGTCGCAGCACCGGTCAATCCAGCACCAGTCACCGTGTTGACCAAGCCACGGCCGGTGCGTTGGGGCACATTTTTGAGGCCTGAAAGATTGAGTTGATGGTATTTTTGAAACTCCCTCCCGCTCAAGAACAGCGATTGGATCTCACGCGTCGGACGATGGTGCAGGGCCAGTGGTGGATGCGCGGGTGCTTGGCGCTTGGTGCTGCACGCGGTCACGGCGCAGATCACAATCAGTGCCAGAGGCCGGGGAAGATGCGGGGAGGCCAGCATGGTGAGTTGGGTTGGACCGACGGTCTGATTACGCGGCCCGGCGGATCATCTTATCCTGTCTCGCCCTCCGCGCGATAAGCCAAACAAGGATGAAATTCCAGGCGGGAGGTCTCATAATGCGGATCCTGTCATGCCTCGTCAGCCCTCCAAAGCCTTTGCCAACATCCGTGCGGAGGTCCTGCGCCTCGTCGCCCTGATTCCGGAAGGAAAATTCACCACCTACGGCAGCATCGCCATCCACATGAATGTGATGGCACGACATGTCGCCTTCGTGATGGCCCGGCTCACGGAGGAAGAATCCGCCGCGCTGCCCTGGCATCGCGTTGTCAGCGCCGATGCCCGCCTCAGCCCGAACATGGACCCCGCCCTCTCCCGCCAACAACGCCGCCGCCTCAAGGCCGAAGGCCTCCGCATCGACAAAGACGGCTACATCCAGGATGCTGATACCCACTTCCACAATGTGGGCGTGCGCCGCAACATCCGCTGGAGTGAGCAGGGCTGATCCTAGACAGTTTCTCAAAAAGAATGTCTGAACTGACCGGCGAGCGCGGCGGCTTCAGTGGCAAGGAAAGAGCGAGGAGGCTATTGTCCCAATAGCTGACGAGCGAATGACGCCGCCAATGAGGCTGCCCCGCCGCGGAGAATCTGACAGACATTTTGAGAACCGGTCTATGCCCCGATCGCCAGCCAGTTGAACTCCACCGCCGTGCGAAACGTGCGGGCGTCATTGGTCTCCCGTGCCCACCGCATCAAGCGTCCAGCCCTCCGTGAGCACACCGACACCGAGCCGCGAAGACAAAACATTCCATGGAAGAGTAGCAGAGAGAATGAGCCCAAACTCTGAACAGCATTCAGGCCGTCTTTGGCATGTTGTTTCGTTGCTGGGGAGCTGTGCTTCTGTTTGGTTCATCTTACCGTTCATTTTTCCTCTTCTCAAGCTTCCCCCTTTTTGAGATACTCGGCTCATGAGTGGAGAATTCAGCCCCCAATGGCGGCCGGAGCCCCAGCCGTCGACTGTCGTAGAGCGCTTGCTTCAAAAAGCCGCCGCTGAGCTCTCCTGGCCCATTGCGCCCAAGTTAGTGACCCACAACTAAGCTTTACCACGGTCATGCCACACCAGCTCTCTGATTTGGAAACCAAGGCCGAGGCCATTTTGGATGCCCTCTCGAATGCACCGCCTCACATCGTGCCTGAAACGACCTTGGAAGAGGCCCATGATTATCGTGAAGTTCTGATTGCCCCTTTTCAACATGCCGTGGCCCAGGCGCATGCGTTGTCAGCGGCTGGCCGTTTGCAGGCGGAGGGTGATTGGCGGCTGCCTAGTTTCGCCCTTCATTTCCTCGCCGCCTGGCATGTCCCGGGCGCTTACGATCTTATCTTGAAGAGCCTCATGCTGGAGGACCGTTACGACAGCCGCTGGCTCATGGGCGATGCCTACAACGACTGGCCCCATCTCCTCATCACCACCTTTGACGGGGATGTGGCCCGGCTTCTGACGATCCTGCAAGAAGAAGACCCGCCTTGGAGCAGTGACCTGCGCAGCTGCATCATCCTTCTCCTCGGCGGCATTTACCACCACCAGCTCGGCGACTGTGCGGCTATCGAGACGGTCTTCGACGACATGCTCGTTCATGGAGACGACGCTTACATCTTGGAGACCCTTGGCAGCACCAGCGCTCGTGCGAAGATGAGCGGCCTGTTGCCCCGACTTCGCCAGATGATGAAGGCTGGCCGCCTCTGCGAGCTGGATATCCGGGCGGAACTCAAAGCCCCCTGGCAGCCGGGTTTTAGAGACTTCGCCACCTGTCCGAATCCCATCACGAATCTCCGCCCCGATCTCGCCGACATCATCCGCACTTGGTACTATTATAAGCCGCCCTTCATCGCCTCACCGGCGATGAAGAAGAGCGTGTTGTACCAGTGGGAAATGGAGATACAAGATCTCAACTCCCGCCCCGGCCCTTTTATCCTGCCCAAACGCACCTTGCCATGCACCTGTGGCAGCGGTTTGCCTTATGGAGCCTGTTGTGCCGGAAAATGAACCTCCCTTCTGGATTACCAGGCCGTGCAGACCGCCCGCTCGTTGCACTACCAGTGCCAGCCAGTGATCACGCCCCGATCGCCAGCCAGTTGAACTCCACCGCAAACACCCGCGTGCCTGCCCAGGTCGAGACCACCGCTTCAAAGCCCGTCGCCGTGATGTTCTCCGCCTTCAGCGTGATGCGGCCGCTGTCGCGCTGATCGAGATCAAAGCCCGTCAGGCCCAGTTGCACCACCGGGATGGATGAAAACGGCATCGCAAACACCACCGCCGTGCGAAACGTGCGCACATCATCATCTTCAGTGCCCACCGTGTCGAGCATCCAGCCCTCCGTGAGCACACCGACACCGACCCGAGAGGACAAAACATTCCATGGAAGAGCAGCAGAGAGCATTAGCCCATCTTCTGAGCAGCATTCAGGCCGTCTTTGGCATGTTGTTCACGCTTGAGCGTGATGAATGGGTTTTGGCTCGTGGTGCGTGCCAGCAAAGCGGATAGGTATTGGGGCCATTCCTGGCCCCGCTGTGCGTGAAGTTCACGAGAGCCAGCGTGTCAGCCTGTGGCTTGTAGGCCAGGTCTGTGACCTGGCTTTCCGCCTCGCAGAGGCGGCCTACAGCACCGCTAGTGTGAGAAAGGCGGGCTAGGCAGCAGCAAGCAGGCTGATGCGGTTGTATTGAGGGCCGTGGGTGCGTTGGGCTTCTTCCAGGTCGTAGGCTCGCTGGAGGTTCAGCCAGAGGTCCACGGAGGTGCCCAGTGCCTTGCTCAGACGGATGGCGCTGTCCACGGTCATGCCGCGGCGTTCCTTCACGAGATCATTGATCCGGCTCACTGGCAGACCGGTTGCCTGGGCGAGCTGGGTTTGCGTGATGCCGCGTTCTTCGAGCACTTCCTTCCGCAGGATGCGGCCTGGATGGATGCTCGGCAGGCGTTCGGGGGTCTTTGCGCGCTGTTTAGGTTTGGTGATGGTTTTCATGGGTCAGTGGTAGGCGGACAGTTTTCAATCAAGATGCTGGACCGGAAAATGTCCCTCATTCGGGTAGAACATCGAGAATCGGTTCACATCGCCATCAGCCCGATGGGTAAGTTTTGTCAGACAGTTGCAGTCTGACGTTATTTCGTGGTATTCGCGGGTAGCTCTCTCTCGCCCAACGCATAAGAGGAAAGTATCTCGTTCAACTTGTCGATCCTAACCCGACCATTTTTCGCACCCTGACGCAGTTTGGCTACGTCTAAAAAGCTGTGAGAAAGGGTCTTCATGAAATCGCAATCTGCATTGAGGGTCACCTCCTTTGAGTCTTTGTCGAGTGTGCTCGAAAGCATCATAGCAATTGAAATCAAATCTCCGAGATCGCGCTTGTTGACACTCTGCTTTGGGTCAGGAACCACAATTCCCTCAACGAATACAACGAGATCGGCATCACCAGAAGACAAATCCATCTCAGGTAGAATCGCACGGAGAGTCGGCTCCTCTCTGCCGACGACCTTCTCCTCCCGAGACTCATTGCTATGGGTGTGCGACCAACTAGAAAGCTTGCCGTTAGAGAAATCGACTTTGAAGCCATTGGGGAGCATCTCCCGCCTCGGGTTATCGGGTCTCTTCTCTGGAGCAATCTGGTAAATCAAATAGATGTTGTCCGCGTGTGGCTTCTCCGAAGCCATGTAAGGCTTTCCGAATAGCTTGAGCACTTCATCGCGCCCCATTCCCTTGCGAAGGACTTTGTTGAGCTCTTCTTCGGTGGGAACGGAATCAATGTGGAAATGCCCCATCTTCTCCCGCATTGCCTTATTCGCCTGATACTCTTCTTCGGTGAATGGAACCGTCTCAATCTTTGGATGCGGCTTTGGCGGTTCTGGCTCCTCGCCCTCAGGGCGGGGCGGCCGTCCCGACATCTTGCGGGCAAGGTCGTCCAGATCGCGAAGCTGCTTGTCCTTGAATCCAGAAATCACGAAGGAGGAATCCAAAGTGGCTTGAACAACCGGCGCGCTAATCAAGCGACCGTCAACGATAAGAGCCAAACGATCTTGGCCATGCTTCATCCTTGCGGTGATGTCTCTCAGCTTCTTTCCTCCCGCATCATTCAGCTTCACGATGATCTGGCCTCCATCGGATGGATCAGGCCAAGCTTCCTTCACATCGGCATCGCCCACCACGGATTGGGTCTTCACGAACAAGGCCTCTTCAGCATCTTCGTGTTTGATAACCATTCGCTCAGAGCCTTCACCTGCACCGACGGCCAATTCCGAGATCCGGAGCGTGTCGCCGCAGCAAGAGCCCGCGATTGTCAGAAAGATAATGGCGAGTATCGGCTTCATTTCTTGGACGAACGTTGTTCAGTCACACTAAACTGTGGGCGAATCTGATAGGTCCACAGTTATTTGGGGAATAACAGTGTTCGGCGGGGTGTTTTGGGCTCGGTGTTCCAGTTGGTTATGGTGTTGGTGGCACTGGCGGTGTGGGCTCGTCCGGCGCGGACGGATTCTCGAGCAGGTGCTGCATCATGTAGAGGGCCAGTTTCTCGGGCTGGCGGGGGA
This sequence comes from Prosthecobacter sp., assembly GCA_046316935.1. GTDB lineage: Bacteria > Verrucomicrobiota > Verrucomicrobiia > Verrucomicrobiales > Verrucomicrobiaceae > Prosthecobacter. The sequence goes on along the minus strand of JBKCXA010000087.1, from coordinate 10,501 downwards.
ACATTTCGGCGAGCTTGAGGAGGTTCAGGAAGAGCATCAGTTGCAGGTTTTCGCGGGCGAGCTTTTTGCCTTCTTGCGTGACGGTCTTGCTGCCGGTGGAGGCTTCGCTGGCTTGATAGATGGTGACCCAGTTGTTCTTCAAGGTCGTGGCCTGCGTGAGGGTGGCGGGGGCGAGGCTGGCCTGATGCGTCGTGGCGGCATCGAGCAGGGTTTGCAGATGCACCTCCACCTGGTCATCGCGGCAGGTTTGGAAGATGGTGCGGCCCTGCGGCAGCGCTTCGAGCAACACGGGCGAGTCCGCGCCGAAGGCGGCGATAAAGCCGGCCTCGATGCGTTTCACATCGACCGGGATTTGCAGGCGGAAATCGTCCTTGGCCTGCTTCCGCGCCTTGCGCAGGCCGAGGCGGCCCTGGTCATCGGTCACGCAGTCCTCGACGGTGGCGAGGGAACTGGTCAGCGGGGCGATGCGGTCGTTGAGTTCGCCATTTGGGTTGTTGGCGATCAGGCGCTGCAAGTGATCGGTGGCAAAGGCGATCAGCTCATTCATGCTGATGCCATCGTCATCGAAGGGGTTTTCCAAGAAGGAGGCGAGCGTTCTCATGGTGGTGGGATGGGCGTCGGGTGAGTCCCAGCGCACGCCAGAGTCGAAAAAAGCGAAGTTCCAGCGTGCCATGGGACGGTTGGTTACGATTTTCGGGAGACGACGCGGTTTTACCGGAAAAGGATCGCTTGCGTCGAGATCATTATGAGCTAAACACCCATGTTTATTTAGGGAAAAGCATGGAAAACACCCGCTATTTTGGCGCGTGCGAAAAATTCAGTTTCCGGAGGCCTGCCAATCTGGCGATGAGCCCCAAAGGACGTTGGGAGGCCTCCGTCCATCCGTTTTCCGACTCTGCGCACCTCCGCGACCTCTGCGGTGAACCCCAGGACAACCGCCGAGAACGCCGAGAACCGCCGAGGGAGCCCCAAAACCGGAAAAACGCTTCGGAAGCCCCTGCCATCCCGGCGACGACCGAAAATGGATTTGGACCTCGACTGCCGTTTTGGCGGTGACCGGGGAAGTCGTTGGAAAGCCGCTGCCATTCTGGCGGTGCCCGAAAAAGCCTTTGGAAAGCGACCGCCGTTTTGGCGATGACCGGGAAACTACTTTCCCAAGACCCGCCGAAACGGCGGTGGCTGGAAATGCGTTTGGGAAGCCAGTGCCAAAATGGCGGCGAGCAGAAAATACACCTTGGGACCTTCAATCCGTGTCCGACGCCATCAGGATGGTTAAGCGTCTGGCTTCGCGATCCAGAATGATCCAAGTGTGATCCCAAGCGACGTCATAAAACTCCTTCATCCAAGGCTTCCTGTTGACCCAAAGACCAAAGTTTCGGTAGTCGCGGTTCACTTCACGAAAGACCTTGTCTGCCGCCTCCAACACCTGAGGAAGACGATTGGCAGCCGAGCTATAAGCACCTCCATAGGATAGGACCTGCGCCAACCAGCCCGAAAATAAAAAGGGGGATAAGCCTTCCCAGTTCGAACTGTCACACAAGATCTCATCGTCCCGGCTCGAAATGAAAAAATCGAGATCAATCATTGGGTGTCTCATGAGTTCCAAAAATGGAATGTAGCCGGTGTATCCAGGCCACTTGAGAAGAAGGTGGTCGTTGAGCGAGCTCTCAGCGATTCGGTAGGTCTGCAATCGGACGAAACCATTTCCATACAGCTGGCGGAGCATGGAGCAATAATTTGCCCAGGCGGGTGTTTCGTCTTCACGAAGCAGGCTGGCGTTCTCCCATCGGGTTTCGGGTAGAGGGCATCTTTGGAAGACTTGTTCGAATCCGTGGGTGTGATGGAGGTGTTCAACGAGTCCCTCGATTCCCGTGATGTAGGGATTGCTGAGGTAGATTCCATCGGCCTTGATTGAAAACGCGTCGTTGCGAAAACACTTGGCAGATGATGTCCTTCGTGCGGTAGCGTCAAATTGGGGATCACCGCGCACGATCAAGCCGGGACACGGGATGATCGTCTGAGATCGCGCTTCTTGCCGAATCGGGTCATAAACGATCAGTGGACCGGGTATCGGCAAGCCAGAGGTCGAATCGGCTTGATAGTGAAATTCAAAGGGCTTGCGCCACTCAACGCGGGTGTAGGAGTCAGGATTCATCGCTCGATGATAATGAATTCCGTTTCAGCATGATGCCCAGCAGGGCGATGTCCGCCGGGGTGACGCCTTGGAGGCGGGCGGCTTGGCCGAGGGTGGTCGGTTTGGCGGCGGTGAGGCGGTGGCGGGCTTCGGTTTTGAGGGCGGTGAGGGCGCTGTAGTCGAAGTCGGCAGGGATGATTTTTTCCTCCATCCGGGCGGTGCGGGCGACCATGTCTTCCTGCCGGGTGATGTAGCCGGCGTATTTGACGTCGTTTTCGACGAGGGTCCAGACCTCGGGCGTGAAGCGGTCGCGGAGGTCGGAGGGCAGGGAAGTGGGGGTGTTTTCGGGCCGGCGGAGCCATTTTTCGGCGGAGAGGCCGTCGAGGCGGGTCTCGCTGAGGAGGGTCTTGGCGGCCGAAACGGCGTCGATTTTGGCCTGTGTGTGCTGTTGCCGGAAATCGGAGACGAGGCCGATTTGGGCGGCGAGGGGGGTGAGGCGGAGGTCGCAGTTGTCTTGGCGGAGGAGGAGGCGGTATTCGGCGCGGGAGGTGAAGAGGCGGTAGGGCTCGGTGGTGCCTTTCGTGACGAGGTCGTCGATCATGACGGCGAGGTAGGCCTGGCTGCGCTGGAGGAGGAAAGGGGGGCGGCCCTGGACCTTGAGAGCGGCATTGGCCCCAGCGATGAGGCCCTGGCCGGCGGCTTCTTCATAGCCGGAGGTGCCATTGATCTGCCCGGCGAAGTAGAGCCCGGAGACGCGCTTTGTCTCCAAGGTGGGGTGAAGCTGGGTGGGCGGGCAGTAGTCGTATTCGACGGCGTAGCCGGGCCGGATGATCTCGGCCTTTTCGAGGCCGGGGATGGACCGGATGAATTCATACTGGACCTCGAAGGGCAGGGAGGTGGAGACGCCGTTGACGTAGAATTCGCGGGTGTGGCGGCCTTCGGGCTCCAGGAAGATCTGGTGGCGCTCCTTTTCGGCAAAGCGGACGACTTTGTCCTCCACGGAGGGGCAGTAGCGGGGTCCCACGCCCTCGATTTTGCCCGAATACATGGCCGATTTGTGGATATTGGCCCGGATGATGTCGTGCGTCTGGGGGGTCGTGTAAGTGATCCAGCAGGGAATTTGTTCCACGTGGAACGTTACATCACGCCAGGAGTTGAGGGTGAACTGGTTGGGACCGGTCGTCGGAAGGGCGGGGGAGCCCTCGATTGGGGCCTCTGGCTCGTCCTCCGGGAGGGTGCCTGAGAGGTAGCTGAAGCGCGGGGCGGGTTCGTCGCCGGGCTGGAGGTCGCACTTGGAAAAGTCGATGCTGCGGCTGTTGAGGCGGCAGGGGGTGCCGGTTTTGAAGCGTTGAACATCGAAGCCGAGTGTGCGCAGGCTGTCGGAGAGGGTGGAGATGGCATCGCCCATGCGGCCGCCGGCTTGGTTCTGCTGGCCGACGTGGAGCAGGCCGCGCATGAAGGTGCCGGAGGAAATGACGACCGCTTTGGCCCGGTAGATCATGCCGAGGGAGGTGCGCACGCCGGTGACGGCATCGTTTTCGACGAGGATCTCGGCGGCGTTGCCCTGGTGGAGGTCGAGGTTCGGTTGGTTCTCGATGAGCCACTTCATGCGAAACTGGTAGGCCTTCTTGTCGCACTGGGCGCGGGGGGCCTGGACGCTGGGGCCTTTGCGGGCATTCAAGAGGCGGAACTGGATGCCAGTGGCGTCGGTATTCCGGCCCATGACCCCGCCGAGGGCGTCGATCTCCCGCACGACATGCCCTTTGGCCAGACCGCCGATGGCGGGGTTGCAGGACATCTGGGAGATGGTGTCGAGATTCTGGGTGAGGATGGCGGTCTGGCAGCCCATGCGTGCGGCGGCCATGGCGGCCTCCACCCCGGCGTGACCGGCTCCGCAAACGATGACGTCGTAGTGCTTCGGGAAGGTATACAGAGACATGGAGACAGGGAGAAGAGGGGACTGGGAGACGGCGGCGGGCTATCGTGCTCGTCCTCCTACTCGAACTCGTCCTCGATTCAATGGGCGGTCAGAGGTGAGACGTGAGAAGTCAGAGGTCGCCGGGAAGAGGAGGGTAGCACGAAGCGGCGGAATATCGAATGTCGAACAAGGAATGTCGAAGGCCGAAGGAGGGCGGTGTTCCATGTGGAACGTGGGGGCGGAAAATGACGAAACCAGAATTCCGAAGGACGAAGGAATGTCGAAATGCGAGCTCGAACGAACGGCGAGGCAGCGGTTAGGACTTCGGGTTTCGTTCGACATTCATCATTGATTCGCTGCGCTTCCCTTCGGGCTCCCTTCGGTCGTCTGTCTCGCTACGCTCGGCTCTGATTTAGTCATTCTCGTCATGCGCCGCTTCACCGACTTCCTCATCCTCCTTGCCGTGCTCGCGGCGATGATCGTGCTCTTCGGGTTGCTGCGGGATACCTTTTGGAGCTTCACCACGCTCGGGAATATCGCCAACCGCATTCCGGCGCTGGCGTTGGTGGCCACCGGGATGACGGTGGTGATGATCACGGGTGGCATCGACCTCTCGGTAGGCAGTGTGCTCGGCCTGTGCGGCGCGGTGGTGGGCGTGATGATGGCCGATTGGCAATGGGGGCTGTCGTTGGCCTTGCTGGGTAGCATTTTGGTCGGCTCAGCCATCGGCGGCACGACGGGCGCGGTGAGTGTGAAGCTGCGCCTGCCATCGTTCATCGTATCGCTCGGCATGCTGGAGATGGCGCGAGGGCTCTCTTTCCTCGTCACAAACTCGCAGACGAAGTACATCGGTGCGGCGGTGGAGACGCTCGGGGCTCCGTTTGGCGGTTTGGTGATCTCGCCGGCCTTTATGATCAGCTTTGTGATCGTCATCACCGGGCAGGTGGTGCTCTCACACGTGGCCGTGGGGCGTCATTGGATCGCGATTGGAGCCAATCGAGAGGCAGCGCTGGTATCCGGCGTGCCGGTGGATCGTCCGCGCATCCTGGCGCATGCGCTGCTCGGTGCTCTCACCGGTCTCGCGGCGGTCTTCAATTGCTCACGCCTCGGCAGTGCCGATCCGAATGCGGGCGTGGGCTTTGAGCTCAGCGCCATCGCCGCGGTGGTGGTGGGCGGCACGAGCCTGATGGGCGGACGTGGCAGCATCGTGAAGAGTTTCATGGGCGTTCTCATCATCGCCACGCTGGAGGCTGGTCTTGTTCAAATCGGTGCCTCGGAGCCGACGAAGCGCGTCGTGACCGGCGCGGTGATCGTGGCCGCCGTGCTGGCGGACACCTGGCGGCGGAAGTGAGCGTTTTTTATGCTTTCACGGTCTTCAGGCAATACAGCCGCACGCCATCGGCGCACATGGCGGTGCCGTTCGAGGCTTCGCTCCGCACCCAATCGGCCTCGCTGAGCCCGGCCTGCATGGCGAGGGCATGCTCCGCTTCGCGGTAGCCATCGCGGATTTGTTGCTCGCTCCATCCGGCGGCATGCCAGGCGGCCACACGCTGATGCACCTCGGTGATGCGGGCGCGGTAAGCAGTGAGGTGGGCCTTCACATCCGGCACGGCGTCAAAGTGCGTGAGGTAGAGCTTGTCAAAATTCGCCGCGAGGAGGCGGTCGATGGAGGCGACGTAGGCCACGGGATCAAACTGTGGCGGCGCGGCGGTGACGCTAAGGTAGTCCGTTCCTGCCAACCGCATTCCCGCGGTATCGCCGGCAAAGCAAACACCGCCGATGACAAAGGCGTGATGATGCCGCGCATGCCCCGGCGTGTCCCACGCAGTCACGCGGACCTCGCCAAAGGGAACGCTCTCGCCATCCTGCATCGCCACCACCTTGTCGGCAGGCGCGGGCAGCATCTCGCCCCACAGCGTGTCCATTTGATCCAGATACACGCTGCGGGCGCTTTCGATGAGCTTCGAAGGATCGACCAGATGCCTGGCGGCATAAGGGTGGCAGTGGATGGTGGCTCCGTTTTGCGCAAACCAGCCCGCCGCGCCCGCGTGGTCGAGATGGATGTGGGTGACGAAGATTTTCCGGATCGCGTTTTCATCCACGCCCTGCGTCTTCAGCGCGGCGCGGAGGTTTCCCAAGGTGGAGCCGGGACCGGTTTCGATGAGCGCCAGTTCGCCACCACTCTCGACGAGGTAGGAGGCGATGAGGCCGGGCGTGCCCTGGAAGTGGAGATCGAGCGGGGTGATGCGCATGAGGCGGGCGACGGTCACTTTTTCTTTTCCTTCGGGAGGAGGTCTTTCTCGCAATCCTCATCCGGCGGCGTGGCAGGACCGCTTTGATCGACGGGCTGGGTGAAAAGATACTTCCACACGGCTTCATGAAGGAATTTGCCATCGGCGGACTTCGGCGAGGCACCACCGGGCACGACGCAACTGTGCGCCCGTTTGTCATCGCCCTTCACATCCGCATCGGTGATAAGGCGCCGGGTGTTTTGATAGGGCGGCGTCATCTGATCGACATTCACGATGGGCCCGTGGGCGTTCAAGCCGAGCAGTTCCCAGGAGCGGCAGTAGTGATCGCCACTCCAGCCGCCATCGAGCACATGGGAAAAGCCGAAAAAGCGGTTCGAAGGCGTGGCGGATGGCAGCGACTGCCAGGTCTCGAACTGGTCACGCGGGCCGCAGAACATCACCACGCGGTCCACCGCCTGATGCTTGGCAAAACGGGCCGCCGTGGTGCTGCCGTGCGAGCTGCCGGAGATGATGACCTTGCTCCAGTCGATGCCTTTGCCGTCCTTCGTGAGGAATTGGCCCCACTTGCCCTCCGGGTTCTTCTTTTGAAGCCACTTCACGAATTGAAACGAGCGCTCCATCATGCCGTCGGGCTTCGGGATCTCGACAAGCGGGCTGAAGTCCTCGCCCGTGGCGGCTTCGAGGCGGATGTGGCCGTTTTGCTGACCATCCGCGCCGGGGGATTGATTTCCGAATTTGCCAAACCAGCCGTTCGCGTAATGCACGCGGATGGCGTGGAGGCCAAAGCTGTTCACTCGCTCAAACAAGCCCGCGCTGTGGCCCATGAGCCAGATGACCAGCTTGCCCTGCGGCTTCACGCGGGTGTCCACACTGGCATGCTGGATGTCCGCTGGCTTGCCCTTCGACTCGAAGACGAACTCGATCTCGGGATGCGCCTTGGCACGCGGATCAATCTCGCTGGCACGGGCGGTGAACTCGAAGCGCTGCCCCTCGGCACGGAGGAGCAGCGGAATCAGGGCAAAAAGAAAAGTGAGGCGCATGGCGGGCCGTCATACAACCCCGCCGCACCCGTCACGCCAGCAATTCCTTCACCCACGGACCGAAGAAGCTCACGATCATTCTTTGGTGAGGTGGATGCTCTCCAAGCGTGCGGTCACAAACACGATGCGCAGGATGTCTTTGGCCGCATCCGGCTGCCAGATGCTCAGAATCTGCGAAGCACCGGCAGGTATGCTGTGACTGGTGACGACCTTGGTGGAGTTGAAATCCATCAACGGGAACTCCATTCGCCGCCCAGCCGGATCAATGAGATGCTCCTTCCGCTCCACAGGTGGGGAAACAGGACTCTCGGTATCTATTCTGAGTTGAAGCAGCGAGCCATCCGCTGTCACACCGGGCTCCAGCTCGACTCGGAAGCCATCATGCCGTTTCCACAATTTGAGTTGAGCAGCGCCATGCTCATCGACCGAAATAGCCTCGAGCAACGACACCTCACGCCCTTGATCGAACTGCGCCCGCTTGCCACCACGAGCTTCGAGGCGGGCAGAATCAAGCAGCGTGGCCTTTCCTGCGCTCAAAGCCTTTTCCATCTCAGCCAGTTCGAGCGCATGATCACTCTTCGAAAGGCTCCTCGCTTGAAGGTCGCGCACTGTCTGCCCTGGAGCCTCGAAGACCTGCATGGTGACAGCGATATTCTTGGCGGGATGGTAGCAGTTGTCATCCAGCAAAGTTTCGATCAGGTCCAGGTTGCCAACCGTGTTGCGAACAACGAGTCTGGATGTCCGTGGCGAGTATGTGGCAGACGAGCCATCTGGAAACAGAACACCACCGGCTGCCAGATACTTCTTCGCAGACGCTGCCGGGAAGTCCGTTGGCACACGGAACGAACGTGTGTGCAGCTTGTCCGGATGGGTGGGAGGCGTCTTTTGTTCTGGCTCAACCACCGGCGGAGAAGGAAGCGGTATCTGCGGAACAAGATCACAAGTCAGGAAGGTGGCAGCCAGGCTTGTCCTATCTCCTTTAGTTGCGGGATGGAGGGCGATGAGCCTCGGGCGACCATTTTCAAGCTGAATGCGGCAGGTAGTGATGCCGTGCTCGTGGTCATGAAGAGGCAGTTCTCCAGCGTCTTGGCCTGCTTGAGACGCGAAAGGCAGGTGGCGCGTTTTTGGCAGCGCGGTGTGGAGAGCGTATTCGACCATCGCATGCACCATGGGGTCGGCCGGAGATATGACACCCTCGATTTGCAACCGCGAACCGCTGCGCAGGCTTCCCGCCTTCACCGTGAACAGGCCTGGTGTCTCAATAGACATGCTTTGCAGGCAGCCCACCTCCATGCCCCGCTCATGGGTGCCGTGCTGGCCGCTCTCCAAAGGCAGGCAGATGAAGTCGATGCGCTCCGATTGATTCGAAGCGAGCAGTTTTTGGAGCAAATCTGCATGGTCACGATCCTTCGCATGCTGGCGCACCAGCGGTCGCAACAAAGCCGCCGGGGCCTTGAAGCTCTGCAGCGTGTAAATCGGGTTCTTCGGACGTTCTGCCAGCAGGCTGTCAAACATCCGACCGACTCGTTCGATGCATTCAGGTGTGTGAATCAATCTGATGGTGCCATTTTCAGGTTCAGCAGCTGCACCGGCCGCAGCGATCCCTTGGCCCTCCAGCCATTCGATGAAGCTCTGTCGCGGATTCGCGGGCATGGCGAGTTCCAGCAGCCCGGGTGGCGGAGCAAAAACGATGGCCCGCATGCCTGCGGGAGCCTTTGCCTGCCAGTCAGGCGGCGCAGGACGGAAGAGGCTGCGGTAGGCCAGGTGGTCATGAGGGCGTCGTGAGCTGGTGAGAAAAGCCACGCGAAGCGTTCCGGGGCCTTGCCCCCGCGTGAGGCCGATCAGTCTCGTGCTGCCGGCCTGGCTCGTGAAGGACGTCTTGATCACCGCTTCCTCCGACTCCGCTCCAATGGCAATACCAAGCCTGACATCGGTCTCCATGGTGATGCCATCGGGCCCCATGGTGCTCTCAATAGCCAGGCCCAAGCCGTGATGGCGATATTCGAACGGGATCTGCATCGCGCCCGACTTGTCACGCGTGGCATGGCCAATCTGCGTCCGAGACGTGCCGCTCCGATGCTCGATACGTGACCCGCCGGGGCCTTCGATGAACGCATCGCCGACAATGCTCATGCGCTCATCTGAAAGCAATGTATCGACCATCCGATGGACGCTCGGGAAATGCCCCGCCGCTTTTTCCGCCTCGCGGATGCCAGCCTCCGGGCCTTCGATCACCATCAGATGCCAAGAGATGCCCGCAGGCCCGTGGCAACATCCTGTCTCAGACAGAAAAGACTCCAGCAGATCGAATCCATGCTGGGTGTTGCGCACCTTCAGCATTCCCGTGAGCGGATCAAAGACGCACGAGCTACCATCAGGAAACGGAATGCCGCTTTGCTCGAGAACCTGACGTGCCAGCAGGGGCAGTCGCGGCTTTGCGGGGACTTTTTCCGGCGGACTCGTGTCAAACGGGTCGCTCGCCAGTTTCGGCGGCCCTGTCTGCACGATGCCCTCATAGCTCTCCAGCAAGCCCGCCGGAATCCGAATATCCCGCACAAGCATTTCCTCGTCCGCCAGTGCCGTGTCGGCAAGCAGAGCGATCAATAGAAGCGGTCGAAAAGACGGCATGAGCACAAAATCTTAACGAATCAGCCCTTCCCTTGTCGAGCGAAGAAATCCGCGCTGGCGGGCGCAGTGCTCAGCTCCCACGCGCCGAATAAGCTGGCTATGGAGCTGTCGTGAGAGTCAAAGGCACCCTGGGCTGTCACGCCAGCAATTCCTTCACCACGCTGCAGTCGTTCACGCCGGTGAGACGGAAGTCGAGGCCGGCGTAGCGGTAAGTGAAGCGTTCGTGGTCAAAGCCGAGGATGCGTAGGATGGTGGCGTGCAGGTCGTGCACGTGCACCGGCTTCTCGACGGCTTGGAAGCCGAACTCATCCGTCGCGCCATGCACGTAGCCGCCGCGCACACCGCCGCCGGCCAGCCACATGCTGAAGCCGTAGTGATTGTGGTCGCGGCCGTGCTGCTTGCCAGAGTTTGCGCCGGGCGTGGGCAGCTCCACCGCGGGAGTGCGGCCGAATTCGCCGCCCCACATCATCAGCGTGTCATCCCACAGGCCGCGCATCTTCAGATCGCTCATGAAGGCGGCGATGGCTCC
>JBKCXA010000086.1:0-3278 GCA_046316935.1 Prosthecobacter sp. | reverse complement strand
GACGAGGTCGAGGAGCATGCCGACGGTCTGTGTGTCGTTGCGTTCACGCTGGCCGGATTGCTGGGGATTCATGCCCTGTGTGACAAATGCCATCACCGAGGGATAGGCCCAGCGATGATTCACCTGTCGGAAGACACTGTCGCTAAAGCTGAGCCACTGGCGCTTCGCATCGCTCGTCGTCGTGACGTCTTTGCCGACGAACCAGTAGATGTAATGAGCTTTGAGCACGCGACGATCCGCGCTGCGCTGGTCGAGACGTTCGAGAGAAAGATCACGCACATAAAGCTGCTGGCCGGTGGGCAGCTCGACGGGGAGTACGCGGGAGTCGGTGATGGTCCAGCCTTGGCCTGGGAGGCAAACCTCGGGGCGGTGAATGCTTCGAGTGTCCTGACCGGCGATGACGAGCGAGGCGTGCGCCACATCACGCTCTTCGACGCGGCGTCCAGGCGTGCGGTAGGTGCGCTTGACCTGCGTGGTGTCGGCGGGCAGCAGCTTCTTTTCCATGTCGGACTGCGGCTCGGTCTCGCCGACGTAGATGCCGGCCACCAACGGCAACTCGGTGATCACGCCGGCATCATCGCCTCCGCGTGCGGAGGGCGAGGAATGGCAGAGCAGCGCGGTGGCGGTGCTGAGGGTGAAAAGAACAAACGAACGCCAGATCATGCGTTGGAGACGGCGATGCGTCGCACGGTGGTGGCAGGTTGTGCTTTTCCAAAACGATCCATCACCCACGCGATGCCTTGCAGACCCGCGAGGGCGACGAGGAAGACGACGATGCCGGTGAGAAAGTGGAAGGTGGAGACTTCCTTGTCCGCATCGCCGATGGCGAAGGACTGGCCAAAGAGCGTCGAGGCACCGAGGAGCACGAGAATGCGGCTCATGTTCGCCAGGATGGCGAGCGGGAAGGTCATGAGGAAGAGGAAGCAGCGCTGCCAGAAGCCTTTTTGGCGATGGTAACTGAACAAGGCACCGACCATCATGAGCGCAAAGAGGCTGCGCATGCCGGAGCACGGGCCTTCGACGTTCAGGCTGAACAACGCACCTGCTTCGCGGCCATGCGCGGGGCCGGAGAGGAGCGTGGTGCCTTCTTGAATGACCGGCACATCGAGAAAATTCAGCACACCCGAGGTGAACCGGATCATGAGAAAGCGCATCTCGAAGGCGAGGCTGCTTTCCAGAAAGGCAAGCGGCCAGGCAAAGCCGAGCATAAGCCAGGGGAAGACGCCTTCCCAAGTGCGTCTCGTGCCGATGAGCCAAAGCGATGAGCCTGCGATGAGCGTCATCAGGCCGATGAAGCCGAGGTAGAAATTGTTCGCCCGATAGCCCGCGTAGTAGAAGAACAAGGCGATCACGATCACCGGCAGCCCGAGATGCGATGGAGTGGCTGGGAGGGCTGCGATTTCATCGCGGCGTCGCCAGATCAAATAGCCGGCGATGGGCAGGGCGAGTGCGCCATGCTGCCAGGTGGGGTCCTTCCAATACATCAGCAGGTGCGAAAAGATGGTTCGCTTGATGGGGCCATAGCCCGCGGCATACGGCAGCACGCCGATGAGGATCACCGCAGCGGCGAGCAGCAGGGCGATGGTGAGGAGACGCTTCACGAGAGACTTTGGTAGATGCGTTGGAGGCCGTTCCAATGGGCCTGCCATGAGAAATTCTTCACATGCGCCCGCGAGGCATCGGAGCGGCGCTGGCGTTCGGCAGCATCGTTGAGCAAAAGACGGCATGCAGCATTTCCTGCGGGTAGATCATCGAGATCAAAGTAGAGCGCGGCATCGCCACCGACTTCGGGTAGGCTGGTGGCGCGGGCGCAGACGACCGGGCAGCCGAGCTGCATGGCCTCGAGCACTGGCAGGCCGAAGCCTTCATGCGTGGAAGGAATCAAAGTGGCGGTGGCATGGGCATACCACGCGGCGAGCTGCGCATCACTGGCGCGGCCGAGCTCGATGAGCGTGGCATGCTGGCGGATGTCGTCGGCGAGGCTTTCGGGGAGTTTGTGACCGGCTCGCACGAGTGTGACCTTGCCAAGGCCAGCGAGCATCGCCGGAAGCGCGGCGAGGTTTTTGCGCGGCAAGGCACTGCCTACGCTGAAAAAGTAGGGCTGCGTGCTTCTCGCCTGTTTTTCAGCTTCAGGACAAGCCGTAGGAAGTTCCGTGCAGCCGAGTGGCACGACGTGGAGCATGGCTGGATCGAGTTGAAGAAGGCGGATGGCCTCGTCACGAGTGGCGGCAGAGTCGCAGGAGACGGCGTCAGCGAGGCGCAGGTTCATGACGGTTTGGCGGAAGCGCTGCTGCTGGGATTCGCTGATGCCATCGGGAGCCACGAGCGGGATCAAATCGTGCAGGGTGATCACCTTGCGCACGCCGGGGCGGACTTTCGGCAGCAGATCGGCGAAGCTGTGATCGAGGATGTGCAAGATGCCATCACGTACGCGAGAGCGGATGAGCGACGGGTAGCTCACACGACGTGTCCACAGGCGCTGCCAACGTGAGCCGGGTGGTGTGTTCACCGGACGCAGCGGCAGCAGCGGCGAGATGCCGCTGACTCGGGTGAGCTCATGCGCGTAGCGATTCATGCTTTCCCAGCCCATGACGAAGGGTGTCGGCGCGATGTGAATGTTCAGCGACATGAGTCAAGCGATGCCGCCACGTCCAAAGAGATCCGGTTCGGCGCAAAGGAAGTCGATCTCGTGGCTGGTGCCGACGGTGCCGTGGCGGACTTTGAGCATCAGACGGGCAAAACGATAGATCACCTTGCCGAGCAAGCGGCGCATCTTTCCAGAGCGGGCGGTGGAGCAGTAGTGGCGGCCCTGCACGGAGATGCGGGTGAAGCCGCAGGCACGCATGCCCTGCGCCATGCTGCCGGGCGTGAGGCCGAGCTCGTGGGTGAGATCGCCATAGCGCGTGGCGGAGGCGAGCGGGCTTTGCGCATTGAAGGTGAGCAGCCAAAGCTCGCCACCCGGTTTCAACGCCTGCCTCGCGGCGGTGAGGAAACGGAGAAACTCGTCCTTCGTGAAGTGCTCAACGATGTCTTTGGCGTGCAGGAGATCGAACGAAGCCGGATGAGCTTCAAGAAAGTCGATCACGTTTTGCTCGATCCAGGTGCCAGCAGGCCGCTGCTGACGAGCGAAGCCGAGATCCGAGGGCGAAAGGTCCACACCGGTGAGCTTCGAATAGCCTTTCGCGTGCAACCAGCCGAGCCACTCGCCTTTGCCGCAGCCAAGATCAGCGATGGCGACGTCTTTTCGCGAAGGCAGGCCTTCGTAGCTGGCGTCGTAT
>JBKCXA010000085.1:0-12237 GCA_046316935.1 Prosthecobacter sp. | reverse complement strand
GGCGCAGTTCGTCCCAGCGGCTGGCGTTATCGAGTTCCGACTGCGTGATGACCACATGCGCGATGTCCTTGTCCATCGTCGCCGCAGCGAGCAGTCCTGGAAAGAGCAGCGAGAGGCCGAGTAGAAGTGTTTTCATGTGGCCACAGTAATCAGCGTGCCTGCGAGAAGCAATCGACAGAAAATGGCGCAGGTTTTCAACCTGTGCGGTTTGGCGTTTCGATGCGTTGTTACGAAACGCCCTGGCATGAACAGGTTAAAAACCTGTTCCACTTTCTCAGCCTTCCGAAGGCGCGGGATATTCGGCGAGGGCTTCGCGGGCGCTGGCGGGGCGGTCGGCTGGATTTCGAGCCATGAGGCGGTCGATCCAAGCGCCGAGGGGACCGGGAAGGGGATGGAGGCGATGCTGCAAATGCGCCGTGATGACCTGCGGGGCCAGTTCGCCTTCAATGGCGGTGCGGCCGGTGAGGGCAAAGTAGAGCACACAGCCGAGCGAGTAGAGATCCGTGCGCTCATTGAGCTCCGCGCCCTCAAAACACTCCGGAGCCATGTAATGCACCGAGCCCTTCAAATCGGCCCGAGCCTCGCCAATGCGCTTCGCACTGCCGAAATCGCTGATGAGGAAGCCCGTGGCGCTTCTCAGGATGTTCTCCGGTTTGAGGTCCAGATGCAGAAGACCTGCCTCATGGATCGCCCCGAGCCCCCCAAGCGTCTCACGCACCAGTTGATCCAACACAGCCGCATCGAGCTTCCCGAGCGTTTCAAGACTCGCCCCCTCCACCCATTCCATCACCATCTCCTCCGCATCCGCTTCGATCACTCGAACCACATTCGGATGCCGGATCGCCACGAGCAGCGCAGGCCCACCGGGCTTCTTGACGGCCACGATGGCCCCCGTTTCCCGATCCCGTGCACGCCACACCTCGCCCTGAGACGAGCGATGGATGCAGTCGAGTAGGTCGTGGAGCATGTGAGGATTTCACAAGGTTAACTGTAGCGTGCAATCACAATTCCGAAAACAATGCCCCAGTCGTCAGCGTTTGAGGCAGCCACCCATGAAACATTCTCTCGCTCTCTTTTTCGCCGTTTGCCTCGCTGCTCCTCTCCACGCGGAGGATTGGATGCCGGAGGAAGGCTACGTCTCGCTCTTCAATGGCAAGGACCTCACGGGCTGGTGCTTCCGCCAAAAAACGAAAAAAGATGATCCGAATCCGGGGGCGATCCTCGACAAGCACGATGGCAAAACCGAAGCGGCGGATGCGGGGCGCTACATCGTGAAGAATGGCGTGATCGCCGTGACCGTCCCGACGGAGGCGGACAAGCTCACGGGGCAGCTTTACACGGTGGCGGAGTTTCCGAAGAGCTTCGTGCTGAAGCTGGAATTCCGCGCCTCGGTGAATGCGGACAGCGGCATCTTCATCCGCAAGCCGCAGCTCCAGTGCCGCGACTACCTGGTGGCGGGTCCTTATACCAAGCTGAAGCAATACAAGCCGCAGGAGTGGAACCAGATCGAGGTGACGGTGAAGGACAATGTGGCGGTCTGCACCTGCAACGGCGAGGTGCTGGATGCGGCGCTGGCTCTCCCGGCCACTGGCCCTATCGGTCTCGAAGGAGATCGCGGCGTGATGGAATACCGTCACATCCAGCTCAAGGAATTGCCGTGACCACATCGGCGGATTGCGGAGCAAAACTCGCGTAATCTGGTGAATCGCCAACGGCGGGGAATCGCGTATATAAGAGGCACATGAGCACCGCGATTCCCCAAGTGTATGATTCTCCCGTCTTCCGCATGGCCTGCCAGCAGTTCGATCTGGTGGCCGATTTTCTTGAGATCCCTGATTCGGCCCGTGACCGGCTGAAATTCCCGAAGCGCAGTGTGAGCGTGGCCATGCCGGTGCGGCGGGACGATGGAAGCACGACCGTTTTCATGGGCTACCGGGTGCAGCACCATCTCACGCTGGGGCCGACGAAGGGCGGGGTGCGCTTTCATCCCGAAGTCACTCTCGGCGAGGTGGCGGCGCTGGCGATGTGGATGAGCTGGAAGTGCGCCCTGACTGGTCTGCCCTATGGCGGAGCCAAGGGCGGCGTGACGTGCAATCCGCGTGAGCTTTCCACGACGGAACTGGAGCGTGTGACGCGCCGTTACACGCAGGAGCTGATCCCTTTCATCGGGCCGCAGATCGACATCCCTGCGCCGGACATGGGCACGAACGAGCAGACGATGGCCTGGATGATGGACACCTACTCGCTGCAAAGCGGTCACTGCGTGCCAGCGGTGGTCACTGGCAAGCCGGTGGGCCTCGGCGGCTCGCTGGGACGTCGTGAGGCGACCGGTCGCGGTGTGGCGTATCTCGTTTCTCGAGCGATGGACACGCTCGGCATCGCGGCGAATGGCGCCACGGCGGTCGTGCAAGGCTACGGCAACGTCGGCGCCATCGCGGCGAGCACGATGGCGAGGCAGGGGATCAAGATCATCGCGGTGAGTGATGCCTTTGGCGGGCTGTACCATTCAAAAGGCATCGACCTCGCCAAACTGGACGAGCATGTGTCGAAAACACGCAGCGTGGTCGGCTTTGACGGCGCTGAGGCGATCACGAACGAGCAACTCCTCGTGACGCCATGTGATGTGCTGGTGCCCGCGGCTCTCGAACGCCAGATCACGGCGGAGAACGCGGCGAAAATCCAGTGCCGCATCCTTGCCGAAGGGGCGAACGGCCCCACGACACCCGAGGCGGATGCGATCATCGCCCAGCGTCCGGAGATTTTCCTGATCCCGGATATCCTGTGCAATGCCGGCGGCGTGGTGGTGAGCTACTTCGAGTGGGTGCAGGACCTCCAGAGCTTCTTCTGGGATGAGGGCGAGGTGATGAGCAAGCTCTACCGCATCCTCGAGCAGTCCTTCATGCACACGGTGAATTTTGCGAAGAGGCGCGGCGTGAGCATGCGCTTCGCGGCGCTGAGCCTCGGCATCCAGCGGGTGCATGAGGCGAAGCAGATGCGCGGCCTCTTTCCGTGAGAATCTTCATCCTTCGAGGATGTATCCCGCGGCGAGTTTTTGGAAGCGCTCGATCTCCTGCGAGGTTTTTGCCTCGTCCCAGCCTAGCTCCGAAGCGAGCAAATGTCCCACACGAAGCGCGGCGGACATGCTGGCCTGCGCATCGAAGAGCAGGCTGCGGCTGCGCCGTGCGAGCACATCGCCAATCGTGCGTGCCATCTCGTGGCGGGCGTGGAAAATGACCTCCGCGCAGGTGAGATCGAGCTTGGGATGCACCTTGCCCTCCCACTCGGGCTCCTTTTTCATAAGGTCACGAATCGCCGCGGCATCGCTGCCATAAACGGCGAGCGGATCGGTGGCATCGAGAATCGCTTCGGAGCCATGGATGCGCAGATCCTGCGTGATGCAGCGCCTTGCTCCGATGCCGCCGATGAGCTCCGCGTGGTCGATCACATCCTCTGCCATGCGGCGGTAGGTGGTCCATTTGCCTCCGGTGATCGTGATAAGGCCCGAATCCGAGACGAGGATGGTGTGATCGCGTGACAGCGATGCCGTGCTGCCGGCTTCTTTCGATGCCACGAGAGGTCGCAGGCCCGCGAACATGCTGAGCACATCGGAAGGGCGTGGATCACGCGTGAGATAGCGTGCGGCATGCGTCATGAGGAATTCGATTTCATCGGGCAATGGGCGCGGTTCGATGCTGGCGTGATCAACTGGCGTGTCGGTAGTGCCGATAATGACGCGGCCATGCCACGGCACGGCGAAGAGCACGCGGCCATCATCCGTCTTGGGAATCATGATGGCGGAGTCCGATGGCATGAACTCACGAGGCAGCACGAGATGCATGCCCTGGCTCGGTGAGACGATGCGCGTGCTCTCACGATCATCCATGCGACGAACGTCATCGACGAAAACACCGGTGGCATTGATCACGCAGCGGGCACGGATCTCATGTTGTGCGCCGCTTTCCACGCACTCTGCCATCACACCGATGATGTGCCCGTTCTCCTTCATCAATCCGGCGCAGCGGGTGTGATTCAGCACGATGGCCCCATGATTCACCGCGGTGCGTGCGAGATGAATGGCGAGGCGCGCATCATCAAACTGGCCGTCATGATAGACGATGCCGCCATCGAGCCCTTCGGTCTCCAAAGTAGGCAGGCACTCGATGATCTCATCGCGTGTGAGATAGCGTGATGGCTGCAGCCCGAGCTGGCCTGCCAGCGCATCATACATTTTCAAACCGATGCCATAAAACGGTCCCTCCCACCAGTGGTAGCTCGGGATGACAAACGGCAGGCTATGCACGAGATGCGGTGCATTGCGCACGAGCAGGCCTCGCTCGCGGAGAGCTTCGAGCACGAGGGAGATATTGCCTTGCTTTAAATAGCGCACGCCGCCGTGGACGAGCTTGGTGCTGCGGCTGGAGGTGCCCTTGGCAAAGTCGGATTGCTCAACAAGCACCACAGAATGTCCACGAGAGGCCGCATCGACCGCTGCGCCGAGGCCCGAGGCTCCGCCGCCGATGATCGCGATATCGAAGGGGGCGGTTTCAGCCGAAAGGCGGGAAAAAAGAGTCTCGCGGTTCATGGGATGGGATTTTAGGCCGATTTGAGCCAGTCTGTCACGGGTCAAAGCAGGCCCCGGAAGGCCTGGAAACTCCCCTTGACGCATTTTCAGGCGGTTTTACCATCAACCGGGCCTGAATTCTGTATGCGGCTTGGCTTTTTGTGATTCTTAAAAAAACTGTAAGAGCCAACGTTTACTGAGTTTCAGTTCTGCGACTTTCTTTCCCTTTTTCCTTATTCCCAATTTCTCAAAACAATGTTCGGCAAACTTTTTGGATTCGTAGCTAGCGACATCGGCATCGATCTCGGCACGGCAAACACTCTCGTTTATGTAAAAGATCACGGCATCGTTCTTCGCGAACCTTCAGTGGTGGCCGTCAAAACCGGCTCCAATGAAGTTGTCGCCGTCGGCGATGACGCGAAACGCATGCTGGGCCGCACGCCCGGCGGCATCACCGCCATCCGGCCTCTGAAAGATGGCGTCATCGCGGACTTTCGAGTCACCGAGGCCATGCTGCGCCATTTCATCCGCAAGGTGCAGGGCGGTCGTCGCCCGATGCGTGGCCCCCGTGTCGTCGTCGCGGTGCCTTCCGGCATCACGGAAGTCGAGAAGCGTGCGGTGAAAGAAAGTGCCGAGCAGGCGGGTGCTCGTGAAGTGTATCTTATAGAGGAACCGATGGCTGCGGCGATCGGCGTGGGGCTTCCGGTTCAAGAAGCTGCTGGTAACATGATCGTCGATATCGGTGGTGGCACCACGGAGGTGGCGATCATTTCGCTCTCCGGCATTGTTTACAGCCGCAGCGTTCGCGTGGCAGGTGATGAACTCGACGAGTCGATCATCAATTACATGAAGCGTGCCTACAACCTCATGATTGGTGAGCGCACGGCGGAAGAAATCAAACTGCGCATCGGGTCTGCGTTCCCGCTTGGCAAGGAAACGACAATGGAAGTGAAAGGCCGTGACATGGTCGCGGGTCTGCCGAAGACAATCACGATCACCAGCCAGGAAGTGCGTGAAGCCATGCTCGAGCCACTCAATGCGATCATCGATGCGGTGCGCACCACCCTCGAGCGTTGCCCGCCGGAGCTTTCCGCGGACCTTGTGGACCGCGGCATCATGCTCGCTGGTGGCGGTGCCTTGCTGCGCGGGCTTGACAAGTTGCTGCAAGAAGAGACCGCGCTGCCGGTGCATGTGGCGGAAGATCCGCTCAGCGCCGTGGGTGAGGGCGCGGGCCGTGTGCTCAACGAGCTTGAGTTCCTCCGCAAGGTGAGCACGACCGAAGTTTGATCACCCAGGCCGCGTGACGCGGCTGCCGCTGATGAGAGTCATCAGTCTGCCAAGCGCGTCACGCCAACTCCAACCAGGCCATGAAGAAACTCAATCTCATCGCGCTCCTGATCTTCATCGCAGGGCTCGTGTCCATCTTCACGCTGGACACGCCCACGACGCGCGAGATCCAGGGAAAGGTGCTGGGCCTTTTCTCGCCATTCATTCATTCGAGCGCGGCCATCGAGCAGGCTGCCACGAATGTGATGGCGCCACCGATCGACCCAAAGGCAATCAAACGGGACAACGATGATCTTCGTGTGCAGGTCGAGCGCCTGCGCATCATTCAACAGAAGTATAATCAGATCATTGAAGAGAACTCGAAGCTGCGTCAGTTGATCGAGTTCAAGCAGTCATCACCTTTTAAGATGACGGCAGCCAAGGTCATCCGCCGCAACGCGAGCACCTGGTGGAACAGCCTTATCATCGACAAAGGCTCGCTCGATGGCATCGGCACGGACAGTCCGGTGATCACATCGGTGGGGCTGGTTGGCAAAACGTCCACGCTATCGGCCAACATGGCGAAGGTCATTCTTCTCACCGACGAACTCTGCCGCGTCTCCGCACGTATTGAAGGCACCTTGGAGCAGGGGATCCTCTCCGGCGAGCGGGCAGCGCTCGACATCAAACCTGACTTGCGGCTTCGTTTTCTCAGTTTGAATGCCGTCATCAATGCTGGAGCCAGCGTGTATTCGACTGGTGAAGGCGGCGTGTTTCCCAAAGACCTGCTGCTTGGTCGTGTGAAACGTTTTGAAAACAAGGAGATCACTGGCGAGGCCATCATCGAGCCAGCGGTCGATTTCTCGACCATCGAGCATGTTTTTGTGATTGAGATGCAAAGCGTGGCCGCGCCTGAACCGGTGCCGGCTGTGCCTGTCGCGATACCGGTGAAACCCAACCCCTGACGCTGATGCTCTTTCACCCCATCGTCTTCATCCTGCTGGTGCTGAGCTTTCTGGTTCAGGAGTTCATTCCAGGCCTTGAGATCGCGCAGTTTGCCACGCTCTTCCTTCCGGCGGTGTTTTTCTTTGCCGCCTCCGTGGCGGTGCCGTTTCCGGTGATGCTCGTGCTCGCCTTTTTCACAGGCTTCCTGTGGGATGCCCGCCATCTCCCTGGTGTGAGCGAGGCGATGGGCAGCAGACTCGATGTGTTCGGGGAGGATAGCGGCGCGGAGTTCTCCGCCTCGATGGCGCTGCCATTCGGACTCTCCATCGCCATCTTCGGCATGCTCGGCACGCTGATGCAGGGCATTCGTCCTTTGTTCAAACGCGGCCGACTGGAGCTTCCGGTGCTCATGGTGGGTGCGGTGACCTTCTCGTGGTTGCTGCTGCAATACATCGTGATGACCTTCCTGCGCGGCACCCTGGACTTCCAGCCCATGGTGTGGATCAAGATGGGCACGGACACCATGCTGGCGATGCTTGCCGCGCCGCTCATTTTCCTGCTGCTCTACTCGCTGGCCAGCCTGTCGAGCTATGAAATCAAATACGAAGGCCTGAGGTACCGCTTCGATGGTCGTTAAATACCAATTCCGCCTCTATCTCTTCGCACTCGCCGTGCTCGGCGGGTTCGCTCTGCTGTCCTATCGCCTCTGGTCGCTTCAGATCATGCGGAAGGAGGAGTTCGCCAAGATGATTCCCGGGGCCAAGGAGGAGCGTGCCCGCATTCCAGGTCCTCGTGGCGAGATCAAGGATCGCAACGGCATCACGCTGGCGGCGAACAAGGCCACCTTCGAGGTGCGTGTGAATCTTTTTGAGGTGGTGGACGAGTATAAACGCCTCAACAACGGCAACACTCCGAAGCGTGTCTTCATGAAGCCGGACAGCAACAAGATCACCCGCGAGGTCCAGGAAACGGACATCGTGAAGATCTTCGGCGAGATCATCGAGCCGCATCTCCAGCGCCTCGGCGTGGAGCGCAAGTATGCCACCGAGGCCGACCGTGAGGCTGAGAGCGAGGGCATGCGCGTGCATTACCGCACCTTTGGTGCCGCAGTGCCCTGGGTGTATCGCGACAACCTCACCTTCGCGGAGTTCAGTCAGATCGCTGAGCACAATCTTGGGCTGCCCGGTGTCTCCGTCGATGAGCGTGCCTCTCGTGTGTATCCGAAGGGTGCCCTTGCATGTCATATTTTAGGCTATGTGAGTCTCCCGGATGACCAGCGTTCGTCCGCGGAGGATCGCAAGGGCTGGAACTACTTCGTGCCGGATGAGTATGGCGTGGCCGGCGTGGAGAAGAGTTTTGACGATCATCTTCGCGGCAAGCCCGGCGTGCGCACCATGCAAAAGGACCGTCGTGGACGGATGGTGGGTGAAAAGAGCTATGAACCGCCTCACAAGGGTAATGATGTCTATCTCACCCTCGACGCCCGCATGCAGGTGGTGGCAGAAAAAGCCCTCCGCGATGCCAAAGTGGGCCGTGGAGCCGTGGCGCTCATCGAAGTGAGCAGTGGCGAGGTGTTTGCCATGGCATCCGTGCCTTCATACGATCCCAACAAGTTCATTCCCAGCATCAGCCAGTCTGATTGGGATGCTCTCACGGAGAACAAAACCAACCCGCTCATGAATCGCGCCGTCCGCGGCTTCACTCCTGGTTCTACTTTCAAGATCCCGATTTCCTTCGCCGGTTGCCTCGCAGGCATTCAGATGAACGCCTACAACTGCTCTGGTGCCGTCACTTACGGCACGAACAGCATGCAGTGCTGGATTCAGCGGCAGGGCGGGGGAGCGCATGGCACCCTCCGTCTGAGCGATGCCATCATGAAGTCCTGCAACTGCTTCTTCTATCGCTACGGCAACGACGCCAAGATCAGCCGCATCACCGAAATCGGCCGCATGCTCGGCGTGGGCGAGCGCACCGGCATCGAGCTCGATGACGAAAGCGGCGGCATCCTGCCCAATCCTGAGTGGCTGCGGGCCAACAGCCCGAATGAGCGCTGGAGTGATGGCTACACGGCGAACGTCTCCATCGGCCAGGGCAGCGTGCTCGCCACGCCGCTCCAGATGGCGTCCGTGACCGCCACCGTGGCCAATGGCGGCAAATCCTGGAAGCCGCATCTTTTGAAGCGGGTGATGGACGGAGACAAAACCGTGCTCGAAAACCAGCCCAGCATTCGCGCTGATCTCTCCACAAAGGTCAAGCCCGTCGAGATCGAAGTGATCCGCAAAGGCATGTGGAAGGTCGTGAACGATCCTGGCGGCACGGGCAAATCCGCACGCATTCCAGGCATCGAAGTGGCCGGAAAGACCGGCACCGCGCAAAACTGGCGTCGTGATGAGCGCAATGTGAAGGTCGATGACAACCACACCTGGTTCATCAGTTTTGCGCCGTATGAAAATCCTCGCTTTGCCTGCGCGGTGCTCGTTCAGAATGGCAAATCAGGCGGTGGCTGTGCCGCGCCGGTCGCCCGCCGGGTGCTCGAGCAATGCCTCGCCATCGACAGCGGCACCTTCCAGCTTGCCGTCGATCCTATGCCGCCTGCTGAAGGCCATTTCCGTCACATTCCCTCTGTCGAATACGCCGATGTGGCGGTGCCAGTGGCACCGGGCACGGATGACGACGGCGACACCGGCGCGGGTGCGCCAGTGCGTGAGTCGAACGATGAACCGGCCCCGCGCAAAAGCGCCCGGCCGAACATCAACCGCCAGTCCGGATCCTCCGGATCTGGCAACGCCAACTCCAGTCAGAATGTTCCCAAAGCCGTGCCAGTGAGCCGGCCAGGAATCTTCAGCCGGGGAGGCACATCCCAACCTCAACCCGCCCCGTCAGGTGGCGGCCTCTTCCGCAGGCTCTTCAACCGTTGAAGATCACCCGCGTCCCCCTTCCAACAGCCTCCCAACCACCAACACATGGCCCTCACTTTCATTCAACGCATCCGCGAGCTCCTCACGGGTAAAAAAGACATCAAGACCGGCGTCCGCCTCGTCATCAACTGCGAAAAACTCGAGAACCGCGTCGCCCTCCTCGACAACGGAGCCGTCGAAGAATACAACATCGAGCGCGTCGGCACCTCCAGCATCATCAACAGCGTCTTCAAAGGTCGCATCCGCAACATCGAGCAGGGCCTCAAGGCCATGTTCATCGACATCGGTCTCGACAAGAACGCCTTCCTCCACTTCTGGGACGCCATCCCCGCCGCCCTCGAAGGCATGGAGGAGGTCAACCGCCGCGGCGCGAAGAAGAAAAAGCGCATCGAATCCAAGGACATCCCCACTTTGTATCCCGTCGGCTCCGAGATCATGGTGCAGGTCACCAAGGGGCCCGTCGGCAACAAAGGCCCGCGTGTCACCACGAACATTTCGCTGGCCGGTCGCCTGCTCGTCCTGATGCCGCTCAACGACACCTGCGGCATCTCCCGCAAGATCGAAGACCCGAAGGAACGCGCCCGCCTCCGCAAGATTCTCGAAGACATCGACCTCCCCGAAGGCATGGGAGTCATCCTCCGCACCGAGGCCATGGGCAAACGCGCCCGCCACATCATCCGCGATCTGAACATCCTCATCGAGCAGTGGAATGACACCGTCGCCGTGCGTGACAGCCAGCCCGCGCCGGTCTGCTGCCTCCAGGAGCCCGATCTCATCGAGCGCACCGTGCGCGATTTCCTCACCGAGGACATTGATGAAGTCGCCTGCGATGACCAGGCCACCGTCGAGCGCATGCAAAAGCTCGCCACGCAGATATCCAAGCGGGCGAAGCGCCGCATCAACTTCTACCAGGGCCAGACCGCGCTCTTTGAGCACTACGGCATCCAGAAGCAGATCGACAACGCCTTCTACCGCCAGGTCTGGCTGCCCTGCGGCGGCTACATCGTCATCGATCAGACCGAGGCTCTCGTCGCCATCGACGTGAACACCGGCCGCAACAAAGGGAACAAGGACCAGGACAAGCTCCTCACCGAAACCAACCTCGAAGCCGCCGCCGAGGTCGCCCGCCAGCTCCGCCTCCGCAACATGGGCGGCCTCATCGTCGTCGATTTCATCGACATGAAGCACCGCAAGGACCAGCAGGCCGTTTACAAAGCCATGCTCCAGCACCTGAAGCGTGACAAGGCCAAGACGCAGATCACGCAGATCAGCCCCTTCGGCCTCATGGAGATGACCCGCCAGCGTCTCAACGAATCCCTTGGCACCACGCTTTACGAGCCCTGCCCGTATTGCAAAGGCAACGGCCAGGTCAAAACACCCATCACCATGTCTGTCGAGCTCCAGCGCCGTCTCAGCGCCGTGCTCGGCCGCCTGGAGGAAAGCAATCGCAGCGTCCTCGTCGTCGTTCACCCCGATGTCATGCAGCGTCTCAAGACCGAGGATGGCGAGCACCTGGTCGCCCTCGAGCGCAAATACGGCGCCCGCCTCACCTTCCGAACGGATCCATCCTACCATCGCGAGCACTTCACCCTCGCGAACGCCCAAAACGGCGAAGAGATCAAAAACTGAGGTCTTTGACGAAGCTTCCGCGGCTTACCTTTTCAGCTTCTCCTGAACCGAGGAACCGGGTCATTCGGGGGAATTCTGGGAATTTCGGCGTTTTTCACGTGGGAAATGCTCCGGACACGGGACAAGGCCTTTTTGCTCGGAGGGGGAAGGTGCTGTCACCTTGCCTGCCCGGTTGTCGGGCCGCTACGCGGTCCCGTCAGGGGCGTGGCGACGATGTCAGCAGGCCGTTTTCGATCGAATGTCGATGAGACGTGCTAGGATGTCCCGGAAGCCGGAGACGATCCAAGTCACTTTGAGGCTCTTTCCGTCTTGGCGAAGGATAAAGTGTTTCAGTTCAGGATCGACGATGAGGTCAAAGGGCATCGTGAGATGGATCATCCGATCCGCGCCGATCAAGGACTGGACCAGAATCCACTCGTCGTTTAACACGAGACGATAGGTCCAGTAGTATAAGAGGCAGATCAAGAGCAGGACCGCACAGGCTAGGATAGCAAAGCCCGCCATGCGATCATCTGGATCGGGGTCTTGGAGTGCGTACACCGCCAAAGTGGAGAAGAACCCCAGAGGAATCAGCGGCAGAATTCGGGCTATCCAAGTGATGCGGCCTTCAACACCATTCGTGCGCTTTTCGGCCAACTGACGCACCGATTTGGCGATGACCAGCAATAGCCAGGCGACGAGAAGATGTGTGATGAAGTGAGACATGGGGCGCCCTATTCTTGAAATGAGGGTTTTGCAGCGAATCGGGTCAGACGTGTCGGACTGGTCGGACCTGTCTGACTTGTCGGACGGGTGATTGGTGTATCAGGGCTCCATGTCCCGCGTTCCTTTGCACTTGGGATAGGTGGAGCAGCCCCAGACCTGGGATGAGGTTTTGCCGTCGGTGCGACGGCGCATGGGTTTACCGCAGATGGGGCA
>JBKCXA010000084.1:0-3319 GCA_046316935.1 Prosthecobacter sp. | reverse complement strand
TGAGGTGAGGAAGCGTCATGAAAGATAGTTAGGGTATCGCGAACAATTGGCTTTGAAACTATTGTCAAACTGAAGGCAGAAAAAACAATCATGGAACTTAATTCTGATCTTGCGCCTATTTTACCACCATGAAACCCAGTGCTGACTTTGTTGCCCTGAATCGCGCCACCTTTGGTCCCACGGCCGAAGAAATCGCCCGTGTTGAGAAGATCGGCTGGAGTGCGTGGGTCGAGGAGCAGCTCAAACCGGATGCGTCCGCCAAAGATGATGCAGAGAAGCGCATCGCGACTCACAAGCTCGAAATCGAATACGAGCACGAGCGCATGATGGCACCCGCGATGATGATGAAGGGCGAAAAGCCTGCCATGATGGCCGCGGAGGCCCCTGATGGCAAAAAGCCCGAAAAACAGAAGTTCAAGGTGAAGGAGAAACGCGGCCTCACCACGCTCGACAAGCCGCTGGAGCAGCTTTTCCGCGTCCAGCGCCAGGACGACTATCCATATCAGGAAGTCGAGCGCTGCTCCTTCGAGGTCGAGGTCGCCACGCTCATCCGCGCCTGCTATTCCAAATGGCAGGTGAAGGAGCTGCTCGTCGATTTCTGGCACAACCACTTCAACGTCAACATCGACGCCGATGACACCATCCGCGCCGTCTGGCCCGCGTATGATCGCGATGTCATCCGGCGGCACGCGCTCGGCAATTTCCGCGAGTTGCTGCAAGCCGTCGCGCAGGGCCTGCCGATGCTTTATTACCTCAACAACCGCAGCAGCAAGGCCAGCCCCGCGAACGAAAACTACGCCCGCGAGCTCTTCGAGCTGCACACCCTCGGCGCGGAGCACTACCTGAATCACCTGCACAAAAAATGGCGCGACGTGCCCGGCGCTCTGGAAGGCAAAGCGGTCGGTTTCATCGACCAGGACGTGTATGAGGCCGCGCGGGCCTTCACCGGTTGGACGGCCGCTGATGGCGAGTATGACGACGACCAGCGCTTCCCCGAAACCGGCGGCTTCCACTACCATGCGCCCTGGCATGATCCGTATCAGAAGCGCGTGCTCGGCGTCGAACTCGAAGCCAATCAACCGCCGCTCGCCGATGGCATGGCCGTGCTCGACCTCGCCGCCTTTCATCCCGGCACTGCCATCTACTTGAGCCGCAAACTCTGCCGTCGCTTCATCGCTGATGAGCCGAACGAAGACCTTGTCAAACGCGTCGCGAAGGTGTGGACCGAGCACGCGAAGTCGCCCGATCAAATCGCGCACGTCATGCGCGAGATTCTGCTCTCGCCGGAGATGCAGGGCGGCTTTGGGCAAAAGACCAAGCGCCCGCTCGAATACCTCTGCGGCTTCATCCGCGCCACCGGTGCCGATGTGCGGCCGGATGGCGACATCGTCTGGCGCCTCGGCGAATGCGGCCAGCGCCTTTTTCAATGGAGCGCACCCACCGGCCATCCTGACACCGCCGACTACTGGCAGAGCCCGAACAGCCTGCTCAAACGTTGGAAACTCGCCCGTGACCTCGCCACCGATGGCTTCGATGGCGAAGTCGTGCGCATGAATCTCCTGCGGAATACTCCTGGCGACAAAAAGACTTGGCAGGAAGTCGCCGAGCACTGGATCGACCGCCTCGCGCCCGGCCTTCTCGAACCTCACACCCGCGAAGAACTCACGAAATGGTTCCGCGAATACGATGACGACGGCAAACCCGCTCACCACGAGCCTGACGCCGAGATCACCCTCGACGAATCCGACCTCGCCGAGCACCTCGGCGAATTCACCGCCCTCATCGCCGCTACACCGGAGTATCAATTGAGATGACGCGAGCTTCACCCGAGGCCGGAGTGCTCAATTCTCAGTGCTGAGTGCTCAGTCCCAAACCGATCCTTCCACGCACACACTGAGCACTAACGTCTTTCACCGCCCGTCATGAAACGCCGCACCTTCCTCTCCACCGCGCTCGCTTCCCTCGCCACCAGCCGCATCACCAGCCTCACTTACGCTGCGGATGCCGCACAGAGCCGCGATCACCTCCTCGTTGTGCTTTTCCTCCGCGGCGGTTGCGATGGACTGAACCTCCTCGGCCCTGCGAATGACAAGGACTACATCGCCGCACGTCCTGAGTCGCTGCGCGTCACCGATGCGGGCAAGTTTGAAGGCCTCTCGCTCAAAAACGGCTACAACGGCATCGACATGCGCCTGCACAAAGAAGCCGCGCCATTAAAGGAACTCTACGACAGCGGCCATCTCGCCATGATCCATGCCTGCGGCCTGCAAAACGGCTCCCGCAGCCATTTCGAGGCGCAGGACATGATGGAGCGCGGCGTCGCCGATCAAAAAGACATCAGCATCGCCAGCGGCTGGCTCACGCGCACCATCGAGGCGCTCTCGCCGAAGGGATTGCTGCCTGCGGTGGCTGTCGGCGGTGAGTTGCCGGACTCGCTGCTGCATTCCAAAGTCGCCGTGTCGATGAATGAGGCGCGAAACTTCACCTACGGCCATGAAAAGCAGGTCGCGCTGCTCAAACGGCTCTACGAAGGCCGCGAACGCATCCACCGCACCGGCAAGCTCACGCTCGACACCATCACGGCGCTGCAAAGCAAGCTCCCGCGTGATGGCGATGGCAACGTGCAGGACTACACGCCCGAAAAAGGCATCAGCTACGACAACACCGGCAGCCTTGGCGAAAGCCTGCGCAACCTCGCGCAGATCGCGAAGATGGATGCCGGCCTCCGCGTCGCCACCGTCGATTACGACGGCTGGGACACGCACGAGAGCCAGGAGTATCGCTTCAACGAACTCGTCAGCGAGTTCGGCCGTGCGCTGCAAATGTTTTACAACGACATGAGCCGCTTCCATTCGCGCATGACCATCGTCGTGCACACCGAGTTTGGCCGTCGGCTCAAATCAAACCAGAGCGAAGGCACCGACCACGGCTATGGAGGCGTCCACATGGTCCTCGGCCAGGGCATCAAAGGCGGCCGCCTCCACGGCGAATGGCGCGGCCTCGCCAACGAGCACCTCGACGAGGGCGCCGACCTCGCCATCACCACCGACTACCGAACCCTCCTCAGCGAAGTCCTCACCAAACGCGTCGGCCTCGACGACGTGAAAAACATCTTCCCCGGCTTCGCAATGCCGAAAGCCCTCGGCATCGTGTGATCCCATCTGCCATGATCGTCAGCTTCTACGACACGAAACCCTATGATCAGAATGCCTTCCGCGAGGCGGCGAAGGATGCTGGAAGCATCGAATGGCGGTTTCATGACTTTCGCCTGAACGCGGAAACTGCCGCGTCGGCAGCTGGTGCGCAGGCGGTGTGCGTC
>JBKCXA010000083.1:0-4524 GCA_046316935.1 Prosthecobacter sp. | reverse complement strand
CACGACCCGCGTGAGCCGCAGCGCCTTCGACCTCGACTCCAGCCACGCACTCACACTCGAAAACCACGAGCACGCCGCTCTGGCGGGCACATCACCGGCAACACCTACACTCATGCCGCCCATTGTTCAAAAAGCGGCGATGGCGTCAACCTGCTCCAGCACCACCTGGGCGATGGCGTGCTCCTTGGTATGCGAGAGGGAAAGATGCGCCCGCAGACCGCGGGTCAGACTGGCGGCGTTTTGATGAAAAACGAGGCCCGGGCGGCCGGATTCGGCACGGATGACCTCGATGTCTGTCCAGTTCACGCCAGCCTCGGACCACAAACCAGTGCCGAGAGCCTTCGCGGCGGCTTCTTTGGCAGCAATACGGGCGGCGTAATGCGTCGCCTGTTCGGGACAAGCATCACAGTAGGCGATCTCGCCCGCGGTGAAGGTGCGCTGTTTGAAGCGCTCAGCATGCCGCTCGAGCAGCTCGCGGATGCGAGCCACCTCGACGAGGTCGATGCCGGTGCCGGTGATCATTTCGCAGGGTAGGTGGCCATCACGGCGAGCATCTCCTTCACCGCCGCCCCGAGACCAATGAAGATCGAGCGTGAGACGATGTGGTGGCCGATGTTCAGCTCCGCCAGATGCGGCACGGGCCAGAGGTCCGGCAGGTTCGCGGTGGTCAGACCATGCCCGGCGTTGATTTGGAGGCCGAGGGATTGCCCGAGTTCCGCGGCGGCTTTCAGACGCGCCACCTCCGCGGCACGCTCAGCACCAGAGTGATTCGCAAAGGTGCCGGTGTGCAGTTCGATCATGCTGGCGCCGATCTCCGCGCTGGCACGCACCTGCGCCGGATCGGGATCGATGAACATGCTTACCCTCGTGCCGTTGGCCTCAAGAGCGCCCACGGTTGCCTTCAGTGCCTCCCGCTGGCCGGCGACATCCAGTCCGCCCTCGGTGGTGACCTCCTCGCGGTTTTCCGGCACCATGCAGACAAAGTCTGGCCTCGCTTTCAGCGCGATGGCGAGGATCTCCGCCGTATTCCCCATCTCGAGGTTCAGCTTCGTTTTGATCTCCCGGCGCAGCAGAAACACATCCGCGTCCTGGATGTGTCGGCGGTCCGCCCGAAGGTGGATGGTGATCGAGTGCGCTCCGGCCTGCTCGGCGAGCAAGGCGGCAGCGAGCACGGAGGGCTCCGCGTTCGGTGATTCGAGCATCTGCCGGTAGCGGGCCTGGCGCAGGGTGACGACGTGATCGACATTCACGCCCAGAAGGAGGTTGGATGGCATGGGACCGCTCATTTAGCGCATCAGGCTCATGTTTGACGAAAAATTTCCGTGAAAAAGTAACGTTCCGCCCAAGAAACCGAATGCAATTATCGTCCGCTCATCGGACTGAGCGCTCTCCCCTCCCCCCCAAAAACCTCCTGAACATGAAATCGCTTTTTCTCACCCTCCTCTTCCTCGGCGGAGCCTTTGCGGCCTACGATTATTTCCTCGCCCCCCCTGGACAAAAAATCATCTTCAAGGAGCTGAATCCGCCACCCGCGGCCAAAACCGTCGTGGAAGCAGCCCCGGAGCCGGAGAAGCCAGCCGAAACGCCCGCTCCCGCCCCCGCTCCCGAAGCTCCAAAGCCTGTCGAAGCTCCTAAAATGACCGAAACGGCCCCAACAACCACGCCGACAGCACCTGCGGCTCCGAAGGCAGGCTCCATCGAGGCGCTGACGAACAACTGGGCGAACATTCCGCCCACCGCCTTCCCACGCGAGGTCACCCTGCTGAAGGACGCCGAATTCAAAATGCCCGTCGGTGCCTCAAAAGTCACCTCAGGCCGAAAAGTGCAGGCCATCGCCTTTCGAGACGGCCAGCTAGCACTCCTTTCCGCGCCGGGCTCCAGTGCCAAGGCCATCGTCTCCATCGACGACACTGATTTGAAAGCCATTCTCACCGACATCTACGAGAAGTGGAAGGTCGCACGCGCCGAGTATCTCAAGAAAGCCGCCGCGCAGAAGCAGCAAATGGCCTCCACGCTAAAAGCCGAAAGCGCCACCGCGAACAGCAACCGCGCCGAGGTGGACGAGACCGGCAAGCCAATGCGAGGCGATGACCGCAGCTACCCGCTCCTGCTTTCCAGCATCCGCCGCGGCCAGGTGACCGACATCAAGGCCGACAAAATCATCTCCTGGGGCGAGCCCAACCCCACCAAGGTCCAGGGCAAGGACGGCTGGGCCATCAAGGTGGAGTATCAAGCTGAAACGATCTTCGGCCTCCAACCCGTGGAAGCCCAGGCGCTGGTCGTCAATGGCCGTGTGCAGGGCTGGTTCTACACCGGCAGTGGTGAAGAGGTGCCGTGAACCGGACTCGGTTTTCAAGTTTCATGATGTCTGCCACACCTGAAACCTGAAACTTGAAACGGCTCCTCACTTCATCTCCCTCAGCGGCACCACCTTGCGATCAAGATCGTGGACTGCGTGAATCCGCCGCACCGTGCCGCTGCGGGCACGCATGAGGATGGAGTGCGTCTCGACGCGATGGCCAACAAGGCGGCAGCCAGGCAGCAGCGGGCTGTCGCTGATGCCGGTGGCGCAGAAGAGAGCGCTCTCGCCGAGGATGAGGTCGTCGATGCGGAAGACCTTGTTTAGCTCCTCCTCGCCCACCGCAGCGATGATCTCCGCTTTGTGCTCCTCCGTGTGCGGCCACATGCGGAGCTGCATGTCACCCCCAAGGCATTTCAGCGCGGCGGCGGCCAGGATGCCTTCAGGCGAGCCGCCCATGCCGATGTAGAGATCGACATTGGAATCCGGCAGTGACGGCGCGACCGCGGCGGCGATGTCGCCATCCGAGATCATGCGCAGTGCCGCGCCGCTCTCACGGATCTGCCGCACGATGTCCGCATGACGCGGGCGGTCCATGGTGGAGACGACCAGATCACGTTCACGCTTCCCCAAGGCGGCAGCCACAAAGGCAATGACGTCCTTCAAAGGCATGTCGAGGAAACAGCGGTCGCCCTTCTCGATGAGCGCCTTCTTCACGGCGGGTCCGTAGGCGATCTTGTGCGAGTAAAAGGAAGGCAGGTTCTTCATCGCACACGGTGCCCCATCCGGCACCTGAGCGGCGGCGATCACCGAGACACTGTTCGGCATGCCTTTCGCGATGTTGCTGGTGCCATCAATGGGATCGAGCGCGATATTGAAACGCGGCGAGCCATCCCGCCAGGTGCCGAGATGCTCGCCGATGAAAATGCCGGGCGCGTTGTCCTTGATGCCTTCGCCGATCACTACCTCGCCGCGAATATCGAGGATGTCGAAGACGCCGTAGATCGCCGAGCAGGCTGCTCCATCGGCCAGCTCTTTTTCGCCACGCCCCAGCCAGTGAATGGCCTGAAGCGCCGCGTTTTCCGTGGCACGCACGAATTCAAACTCGAGGACGCGTTCAAGATCGAGCGTGGAGCGAAGAGGAGGAAGGCTGGTGGACATGGGAAAGAATGACGACGGAGTAAATCCGAATGACGACGGAATGTCGAAGGCAGAAGTGCGCTATTTCTGGCACTTCGGGCAGAAAAAGGTCGAGCGCTGGCCGAGGACGATCTTTTTCACCTTCGAGCCGCAAGCACGACAAGGCTCGCCAGCTCGGTCATAGACGCGGAGGGTCTGCTGGAAGTAGCCGGGCTCGCCCTTTTCGTTCAGGAAGTCCCGCAGCGTGGTTCCGCCCATCTCGATGGAGGCGGCGAGCACCTCGCGGATGGCGGCAACGAGCTTTTCGAGCCTTGGCAGGCTCACCTTCCCGGCCGGTTTGCGTGGATCAATGCCTGCCATGAAGAGCGCCTCGCTGGCATAGATGTTTCCCACGCCCACGACGACATGCGCATCCATGATGACCAGCTTGATGGCGGCGATCTTGCCCGCGCAGGCTTCCTTGAGATGGCGTGCGGTGAAAGCGGGACCAAGCGGCTCGGGACCTAGATCGCACAGGAGTTTGTGCTGCTGCGGATCACCCTCAATGAGCAGAGCGGCGCCAAAGCGGCGCGGATCATGCAGGCGGACCTGCTTCCCGGTATCCATCGTGAGCGCGAAGTGGTCATGCTTTCGCCAGGGCGTGTCCGGCGGCACGATACGCAGGCTTCCCGACATGCCGAGATGCAGAAGCAGCGTGCCTTTGGAGGTGTGAAAAAGCATGTACTTCGCCCGGCGCTCGCCTGCGGTGATGCGCTGGCCTTCGAGGTCATGCATGGCATCCGGCACGGGCCAGCGGAGGCGTTTGTCACGCACGATCACCTCGGTGATGCGATGACGGATCAGATGCGGCGAGACGCCGCGGAGGGTGGTTTCGACTTCAGGAAGCTCGGGCATGCAAAAGGGTCGAAAATCACCACCGCGTGCGGTCAAGGCTGCGGTAGGCGATGGCTTCAAAAACGTGGTTTTCCTCGATGCGCTCGCTTCCAGCCAGATCGGCCATGGTGCGGGCTACTTTCAGGATGCGGTCATGCGCCCGGGCGCTGAAATTCATGTCCACCATCGCATGCTCCAGCATCGCCGCGGCC
>JBKCXA010000082.1:0-17926 GCA_046316935.1 Prosthecobacter sp. | reverse complement strand
ATCGAGGCAGAGGATCACATCCTGCGCCACCTTCACCGTGTTCGGCACCGCGGCGATCATCTTCTCCTTCACGTCCGCAGGAAAGCCCTCGTCGTCGAGCCACTTCGTGAACTCCGCCGCATTCGCAAACGGCTTCCCCTGCCGGTCGGACATCTTTTTGAGCCATTCGAGGTCGATGGCATTCTTCCCCGCCTTGAAGCGGCTCACCACCCACGAGCCGATGTTGATCTGCTCCTTCTCGTTGAGGTTGTCCTTCACCCATTGCTGAGCCCACTCGTCAAACTTCGCTCCGCGCAGCTTCGGCAGGTCCATCCGCGTCTCTTCCAGCTTCTTCTCCAGCTCTGGCGAGGTGCCGCGGAAGTTCAGCGTCTGCATCACCTCCGTGTCGATCTCCCGCGTCTCCGAGGCCACGCGTTCATGCCACACCACGCTCAGGAAGACCCGCTCGCCACTCACCACCGGGCTGGCATGACCGCCGTATTCATTGCTCGGCACGAACTCGCTCTCCCACACCTTCTTCAAGCCTTCCGCCGGGAAGGCGTCTGCGATCGGCGTGGTGTCCTGAGACACGCCGTTCCTCTCCGGCCCCCGCCACTGGTTCCAATCCCCCGCGACGAGCGAGACGGTGGTAGCGACAAACGAGAAAGCGGTGGTCCAAGGGGCGAATTTCATGCGGCGAACTCAACGTCAGCCCAGACGATCAAGTTTCAGCCGTCGCTCCGGTCAAGGGAATCATCATTGGGGGGGGCGCGAAACCTGGAGCGGATGAGCTACAACTTTCGAGCTTCGCAGAAACACGTTTTTGAATGTGTTTCACCAAGGCGTGATGCACGGCTTGGCATGACCTTGGTCTGCGATGGCGGAGAGGGAGTGATTCGAACCCTCGGTTGCCTTTCTACAACGTCTGAGTTCGAGTCAGGTGCCTACAACCAATCAGCCACCTCTCCTTGGAATCGCGAGCGGTCGCGAGACTAGCTTCCCGCGCAGGGATTGCAAGGCATGCTTCCACCATTTTCCGTGCATTTCCGGCCGCCCGCCGCCAAGATGCCGCCATGCCCACCGAGCAGCGCGACTGGTATGACACACCCCTCTATTACGACATCATCTTCGACGACGGCACGAAGCAGGAGGCGGATTTCCTCGAAGGTGCCCTCGTGAAGCATGGAGGGAAGGGGACTCGCCTGCTGGAGCCCGCCTGCGGCAGCGGCCGCCTGGCGCTGGAGATGGCCCGGCGTGGATGGGAAGTGAGCGGCTTCGACGGGAACGCGCACATGATCGCCTTTGCGAAGGAACGAATCGCCAAAGCAGGTCTCAAAGCTACTCTTTGGGAGGGTTGGATGCAGGGCTTCACGCTGCCGAAAGGCCTGCGTGGCGGGTTTGACATGGCGCACTGCCTCGTCAGCACCTTCAAATATCTCCACACGGAAAACGATGCGGCCGAGTGCCTGCGGCGTGTGGCTGCGTGCCTGCGAAAAGGCGGCCTCTTCTTCCTCGGTCTGCATTTGACCGATTACGACCGCAACGGGCCGGAGCATGAACGCTGGGTGGCTCGTCGTGGCTCCATCGAGGTCGTTTGCAACACCCACACCTGGCCGGCGGATCGCAAGTCACGCCTCGAAGACCTCCGCACGCGGCTGAGAATCACCGATTCAGGCCGCAGCCACCTGCAAGAGACTCGCTGGCAATTTCGCACCTACAACGTCGCGCAGCTCAAAAGCCTGCTGCGCAAGGTGCCGGAGCTCGAGTTCATCGAGTGCTACGACTTCACCTACGACCTCGCGGAGCCGCGCAAGCTCGATGACAGCTACGCGGATGTGTTGCTCGTGCTGCGAAAGGTCTAAACCGCGTTTGTAAACCTGCAGCGACGATTTGGCGAAGCAAAGTGGCCATCTCGCTCCGCGAGATGAGCGGGACGTTCGGCGCACTCAACGGTTCACAAACTCCAGGCATCCTTCATGTTGGCGAAAGCCGTTTGCTCATCTCGACGGAGCGAGATGGCTACTATGCTGCCGCATCATTCGAGTGCCCCAGATGGCTTTCAAATGCCCTAGCCGCCTCAAGTTGTCTCTATGGGCAGCAGGATCGGAATACCGTCGTCGATGGTGAAAACACGCATTCCATCCTCGCTGACGAGCGCGGCTTTGACGCCACATTTTGTGCATTCCTCCGCAGTCGCACGACGCAGCGGCTGATGCGTGTCCGGGCAGCGCATCAGCGGAAGGAAGTCTTCGAGCCAGGCGGTGTCGCTCATCAGTATTCAGACATGGAGGGATCAATCTCACGCGCCCAGGCGATGATGCCGCCGGAGATGTTCCAGACATCGCTAAAGCCCAGCTCGCGCAGCCGGCTCACGGCACGGGCGCTGCGGCCGCCGCTTTTGCAATGCACGAGGATGCGTTTGTCCTTCGGCAGCTCGCCGGTGCGGTTTTCCAGTTCGCCGAGGGGGATGAGCGTGGCACCCTGGATGCGGCAGATGGATTGCTCGTGCGGCTCGCGCACATCGAGGAGGAAATGGTCGTCTCCGGCATCGCGGAGCTCTTTGAGTTCGTGAACGGTCATGGCTGGGAGGTCGGGGGATGCCGCGGGGGATTTGGGGATGCCGCAGAAGCCCTCGTAATCGATGGGTTGGGTGATGGTGGGTTGGTCGCCGCACACCGGACAGTCCGGATCGCGGCGCAGCGTGAGCGTGCGAAAGCGCATGCTCAGCGTGTCGAGATGAAGCAGCTTGCCGAGCAGCGGCTGGCCGATGCCGGTGATGAGTTTGATCGCCTCCAGCGCCTGCATCGTGCCGATGAGGCCCGGCAGCACGCCGAGCACGCCACCTTCCGCGCACGAGGGCACGAGACCGGGCGGCGGAGGCTGCGGGCACATGCAGCGATAGCACGGGGCACCGAGATGCGGCGCGAAGACTCCCACCTGCCCGTCAAAGCGCAGGATGCTGCCATACACATTCGGCTTCTTCAGCCACACGGCCACATCGTTGCTCAGGTAGCGGGTGGGGAAGTTATCCGTGCCGTCGATGATCACATCGTATTCGGCGGCGATGCGCATGGCGTTCTCGGCGGTGAAGCGTTCGGGATACACCTGCACATCGAGATGCGGATTGATGTCCAGCAGGCGCTCGCGGGCCGCATCGAGCTTTTTCCTGCCGAGGTCTTTTTGGCCAAAAAGGATCTGCCGCTGCAAATTGGTCACCTCGACGACATCCGGGTCAACCAGACCTAGCCCGCCGATGCCCGCCGCGGCCAGGTACATCGTGATCGGCGAGCCCAAGCCGCCCGCGCCGATGCACAGCACCCGCGCCGCCTTCAGCTTCCGCTGGCCCTCGATCCCGAATTCGGGAATGGCGAGGTGCCGGGCATAGCGGCGCAGTTCGTCGGGGGGCAGGTTGGACATTTGGGTTTAACGATAGACATCTCCGCGATGGCGGACACGGAAGACTCTCACCACACGGATGGTGTCAGTGATTTCATACAGCACTCGATAGTCACCCACGCGGATTCGCCAGTCCGACTTGCTGCCAGTGAGTTTTTTGGCACCCGCAGGCCTTGGATTGCGAGCCAGATCGAGGATGGCATCCTCCGCACGCTCGCGGACTGCGGGAGCCAGCCTCCGCAGGTCCTTTTCCGCCGCTCGATCAATGAGAATCTCAAACACGGCTCTTGCGTCGGGTTTCGGCGAGATACTCGGAGAAAGGCCTGAATGAAAGCTTTCCATTCCTTGCTTCGCGCATGGCGGCACGATCCTCGGCATCTTCCAGGCGGGCGAGCAGCCGCTCATACTCCTGCAAGGGCAGGATGATGGATACAGGCTTGCCATCACGGGTAATGAGGTCGGCTTTTTGAGGCTTGATGGACATGTTCGATAACTAATGGATGAAGCTGCTGAGGTAAAGCGCCAGCTTGCAGGCCCATCCTCCGCGTCTAATCTGCCGCCATGCCTGATTGGACTCCCCCAACCTCCGTCAATCTGGTCGATCTCGGCTTCATGGACTCGCGTTCGAAGCTCATCGACCTCGCCGCCTTCCTCGACCGCGTGCAACGCGCCGGACAGGAGGGCGATTTCCGCGTACAGGCGCTGAAAAACGCCCTCACGCTGCTCTCCCAAGAGAAACCACAGCGGGCCAAGGATGTCCTCCTCAGCTTCAGCGATCCCAGCACCGAGCCCATCGCCAAAGCCACCATCCAAGGTGCCATCGGAGCTTTCAAAAACGAATAACGAATATCGAACAAGGAACTCCGAATGACGAACCAGCCACCGAGCGCTTAACATTCGAAATTCGAGATTCCTTGTTCGATATTCGACATTCAATCCCCGGCCCATTATCCCTCATCTCTGATCCCTCATCCCGCGATGAACTACATCGAACCCCACGGCCACATGGTCAGCCGCACCACGGACTGCTACGAGCGCATGGCGCTCGCCGGTTGCCAGGCCATCTGCGAGCCCGCCTTCTGGGCTGGCTTTGACCGCGCCAGTGCTGACGGCTTCTACGACTACTTCCGCCAGATCACCGAGTATGAGCCGAAACGCGCCGCCAAGTTTGGCATCAAGCACTTCTGCTGGCTCTGCATCAACCCGAAGGAGGCCGAGGACCTCAAGCTCGCCGAGGAGGTCATCGCCCTCATCCCGCAGTTCATCGGCAAGCCCGGCGTGCTCGGCATCGGCGAGATCGGGTTGAACAAAAACAGCCGCAACGAGCTGGAAATCTTCGAACGGCACCTGCAGGTCGCGCAGGACCACGATCAGCTCGTGCTCATCCACACCCCGCACCTGGAAGACAAACTCAAAGGCACGCGCCTCATCGTCGAGGCGCTGAAAAACTTCTCCAAGATCAAGCCCGAGCGTGTCATCATCGACCACGTCGAGGAGCACACCATCGATCATGTGCTCGATCACGGCTTCTGGGCCGGCATCACGCTCTATCCTGAGAGCAAATGCACCCCCAATCGCGCCATCGACATGCTGGAGCACCGCCACGCCGAGCGCATCTGGATGAACAGCGCCTGCGACTGGGGCATCAGTGATCCTCTCGCCGTGCCAAAGACCATGCAAGCCATGCGCCACCGCGGCTGGAGCACCGAGATGATCCAAAAAGTCGCCTGGGACAATCCGCGGGCGTTCATGGGCCAGTGCCCCAAATTTTCCATCTGACCGATGAGCGTGAATCTCGACTGCGTGGCCCTCATCGCCGGAAACGGCATTTATCCGGAGACCTTCGTCGCGGCGGCGCGGAAGGCGGGTGTGAAGAAACTCGTCGCGGCGGCCTTCACGAATGAGACGAAGGCGGAGCTCGCCGGTCTAGTGGATGCCATCGATTGGTTCCGCGTGGGCCAGCTCGGCAAAATGATCTCCTTCTTCAAAAAGGAAGGCGTCACGCAGACTGTCATGGTCGGCCAGATCGCGCCGAAGAACCTCTTCGATCTGCGCCCGGACCTCCGCACGCTCATCATGATGGCAAAGTTGAAGCAGCGAAACGCGGAAACGCTCTTCGGCGGCATCGCGAACGAACTCGCCAAGGACGGCATCACGCTCCTGCCCGCCACCACCTTCCTCGAAGATCTCATGCCCGGCCCCGGCCATGTCGCAGGACCGCAGATCAAAAAACGTCGCCAAGAAGATGCCGAATACGGCTTCAAGATCGCCAAGGAGAGCAGCCGTCTCGACATCGGGCAGACGGTGGTGGTGAAAAACGGCACCGTCCTGGCTGTGGAGGCCTTTGAGGGCACGAATGAGGCCGTGAAGCGTGGGGGGGCTCTTGGCCGTGGTGGTGCCACCATGGTGAAAGTGTCCAAACCGAATCAGGACATGCGTTTCGACGTGCCCGTCGTCGGCCCCGACACCATTCGCACGGCTGCGGGTGCCGGTGTGGACCTCATCGCCGTCGAGGCAAGCAAGACGCTCATCCTCGGTCGCGATGATGTCTTGAAGCTCTGCACGGAACTCAAGGTCAGCGTGATCGCGGTGGAGTAGGGGACGGGCTTTGAACTGCCTCACTGAGCC
Source organism: Prosthecobacter sp. (assembly GCA_046316935.1). Lineage (GTDB taxonomy): Bacteria > Verrucomicrobiota > Verrucomicrobiia > Verrucomicrobiales > Verrucomicrobiaceae > Prosthecobacter. Next base: position 11,923 of record JBKCXA010000082.1, on the reverse strand, counting down.
AGCGGCACGATCTCCCGTGCCTTCTTCAAATCCGGCCGCGCAGGCCGTGGATCATGCCAGCGATCCTTCGGAGCAGGCGCTTTGGCATCGAGGTAGGCTCCGATTCGCATCCGCAGCGCTTCAAAGGCGGGCTGCGTGTCTTTGCCGAACTGCGATTTGCCAGCGTCTTCTTCGTTTTTCTTCACCAGGGTGGCGCTGAGGCCTGGGATGGCTCGCACGGCGGCCATAACGCTCTCGCGGCTCTCGCCACTGACTGCGGCGTATTGGGTGAGATACTCGACGAGCTGCTGACCGGCGAAGAAGGTTTTCAGGCGCAGGCTGGGCACGGGGCCGTTGTCGGTGGGGTAGAGCACGGAGAGCTCGTCGGGCGTTTGCCAGGACTCTTTTCGACCGATGGTCTGCCAGGGCACCACGCCATCCGCACCGAGCGACCAAGCCTCGACGCACCACGCGGCGTTGGCGATGTTCGGCGTGCCGATGGCGTTCGCGCTGCCATACATGTAGTAGAGATTGCCGCAGTCCTTCGCGCGGCGCTGCACACGCGGCCAGTATTCGCGCAGCACGCCGCTGACGACTTCGACATTCACGCAGTGATCGAGCAACTCACGCTGCCACTGCGGGCGGGAAATGTCGGCGCGGTAGGTGAGATGGATGTTTTTGAATGGCTCGGTGGCCTTCCAGAACTCGCGGCCGTAGTGGCGGATGGCCCAAAAGTCCTGCGTGTGCACCGGCTCGTCGAAAATCCACGCCGCGCTGCATTTCCGCCAGTCGTCCTTTTTGAAGTACACCTTGTTGTTGAGGTAGAACTCAAACATCGGCTCCGTCCAGCCCTTCGCCTCGAAGTGCTTCGCGATCTCCGCCGCCATGTCGCGGAACTGCGTCCAGTAGGCGTCATCGAAGGCGCTCTCGATCCAGTAGCCGCCTTTCAAGTGCTCGTCGTGCTTCATCGGCCAGTTCTCGTTCAGCAGAAGGTAATAGGCGTCCACCGGCACCGCGCCGCGCGGCAGATCGGCGAAGGCACTGCCATCGAGCAGCGGGCCGAACTCGGCATCGAACTTCGTCCAGTCCCACTTCCCATCACCGCCGAGCTTTGGCGCGGGTTCGTCCACCTTGCCCGTCCAGCCATACGGCAGTTGGTTCAGCACCACGCGATGCTCATGCGCGAGCCGGTAGTAGTCGCGCACATGCCCCGGCAGGCCGTAAGCGTTCATCTGCGGCATGAACGAGAGGCGATCAGGCAGCGTGAAGTTCCAAACGGTGATCGTGAAGGGCATCACGGTGCCATTCACCGTCACTGTGCCGCCGTGTTTGCCTGCGGGCGCATTTTTCGGCACGTGGAGCTCGATGAAGGTGTCATCACCCGTGCCCGGCACGAGCGGATCGTGCATGCCGCCAACTTTGGGCATCGAGTAGAGCTTCACGCCCAAGCTTTGCGCTTTCACGATGGCCGTGCCCGCGACCGAAAAACCGATCGTTTCGCCCTTCGCAGCAAAAAAATGCGTCGAAACCAGTTCGGAGCCGAAAACGTCCTTCGCAGGCAAAACCGGCTTCACGGCCGAAATGGCCGGAACAGGCGGCAAAACGGCTGCGGCGACCGGATTGACCTGATTGACGGCTTTGGGAGCCTCCACCGCACCATCTTCGAGCCACAGCGTGAAGTAAGGCTTATGCACCCGCTTGTCCTCGCGGCTCGAAACGTAGCGGTTCACGAAATTCGTGAACTTCACCGCATTGCCATCGCGCGTGTATTCGTTGCCGATGTCATCGATGACGTAAAAGCCATGCGAACGGCCATCGAGCCGCGCCTGAGCCACTTCGGGAGCGATGGGAATGATCTGCCAGCCTTCTGCATCGGGTGCGGAAGCGTCGCCAAAGCCCCACAGCGATCCGCCTTCACCGCAGACGACGCTCGTGATGTCTGGATCGTTGTTGCCCCAGCGCAGCTCGCCCGTCTTCGCCCACACAAAGGAACTCGCGCCCGGTGTCTTCGCGTAGCTGCTGCCCGTGCCCTCGATCCACTCCTGCGTGATCGTAGAAACCGTCGTGCGCCGCAGCGGTGCCTCCGGCGAGGCGAGATGCACATGAAGCTGTGCTTTGACGATCTTCTTCCCGCGAAGCGCCGCTGGATCAAAGTCGATGAGGAAGAACTCCTGGATGCCCTTCAGCTTCAGCCGGTGCGATCCGCCATTGTTTCCCTCCACCTCCTTCGAGTAAGCGGAGATCCACAAATCACGCGAGACCTCGACGCGTTGCTGCGCGTGCAAAGTGAAGGCGGCGAGGAGGAAGAGTGCGATGCGTTTCATACGGCGGTTGGTTCGCAAGGAACGCCGATGATGCAGGCATCATGTCATCCGAAACATCAGCAAGTGGCTGAGTTTCTCAGGCAAGCAGCGTATGATTCGATCCATGCTCCGCTCACTTTTTCTTCTCCTGACCACCACACTCGCCGCCGCGCCGATCGAGCGGGTGTGGCTCACGCATGCCTCGAATGACCCGTCGCAGATCGTCATCAACTGGGAGACGGATACGCCCGGCGGCTCGGTGGTGGAGTTTGGCACGAGCGCCGAACTGGGAAGGCAGGTGAAGCTCGATGAGCAGGTCACGTTGCATCACGTCGAGATCCCGCTGGAGCAGCGCGAGGTCGTGTATCATTACCGCGTGCGCAGCGGCAGCGATGCGTCGGAGGTGTTTCGCTTCAAAGGCTATCCGACCAAGGAGTTGCGCATCGCGATGGTGGGCGACTGGGGCTTCGCGAAGGGCAAAGACCTCGCATCGCTGATGAAGGACGATCCGCATTTGCTCGTGACGCTCGGCGACAACGTCCCCGATCTGCATGGCAAAGGCCGCGAAGGCCCGACGGCCTTCAGCGCGCTCATCGACCAGCATCGCGAACTGTTTCGCTCCACGCCGCTGATGCCGATTTTGGGCAATCACGACCGCGAGATCACCTCGCGCGGCCCCAAGCCGCCCGCGCACGCCGTGTATGACGTCGAGGCGAAGGCGTATCGCGAATTCTTCGCGCTGCCGGACGTGGAGTGGCGCTGGCGCTTCGACATTCCGGACTTCAGCCTGCGCCTGCTGGCCCTCGATGCGAGCCACACGAAGGATCAAGGAACGACGTGGCAGACGAATCATTCCATCACCGCCGGATCGGAGCAGCACGCGTGGTTTGCACGGGAAGCAACCCGCACCGATGCCGCCTTCGTGCTAACGCTCAACAACGAGCAAAACTCGCTCATGCGCGGCTACGACAAAAAAGCCTGGCTGCCGCTCTTCGAGCAAACGAGCGCTGTTTTCACCGGCTACGGCTACTTCGCCGAACGCGCCGAGTTCAACGGCCTGCCCTATTTCAACACCTGCCTCAAAGGCGATGGCGATCTCTACAAGGACCCGCAATCCCGCTTCAATGCCCGCGAAGATCATTACCTGCTTCTCACGCTCCGTGCCGGAGCTGAGACGATCACCGCCCAGTTCAAAAACCTTCGCGGTGAAGTGCTCGATACGTCGGAGATCAGGCGAAAGATCAGAAACTAGGCGCTTCTCGCCGCCTCGATGTCGAACAGGAACTCGAAGTCTTCCTTCTGGAGCAGGTTCGTGAAGCCGCCTTCGCCGAGGACGTTGCTGATCATGAGGTTTTTCTTCTGCTGAAGGGTCATGATCTTTTCCTCGATGGTGCTGCGGGTGAGCATGCGGTAGGCGATGACGGGTTGAGTCTGGCCGATGCGGTGGGCGCGGTCGATGGCTTGGTTCTCCACGGCGGGGTTCCACCACGGGTCGTAGAGGATGACGTAGCTGGCGGAGGTGAGGTTGAGGCCACTGCCGCCGGCTTTGAGGCTCAAAAGGAACACGCTGGCGTTTTCGTCCTCCTGGAAGGCCTTCACGATGCTCGCACGGTCGGTGCTGGCACCGGTGAGCCAGTGGAAGGGCAGTTTCATCTCCTCCAGCTTCGTGCGGATGATTTTCAGCATGCTGACGAACTGGCTGAAGAGCAGCACTTTGTGGCCTTCGGCGTGCAGTTCCTCGATGCGCTCGAGCGTGGCGGTGAGTTTGGCGCTTTCCTCGTTCTCGGCAGTTTTATCGACGAGGCTGGGGTGGCAGCAGATCTGGCGGAGTCGCGTCAAAGCCTGCAGGAGGGCGAAGCGGCGCTTGTTCACCATGTCGAAGCCACTGCTGCTGAGCACGAGCATCTGGGCTCGGGCGAGTTCTTCTTTGTAGAGCTCGGCCTGGCGACCGCTCATCTCGCTGATGAGCGTTTCTTCGGTGCGTGAGGGCAGGTCGCGGGCGACCTGCGCTTTCGTGCGGCGGAGCAGGAACGGGCGCAGGCGGGCGGCGAGGCGTTCGCTGGCTTTGCTGTCTTTGCGACGGTCAAAGTTGCGGTGGAAGTAGTTGCGATCGCCGAGTGCGCCGGGCGTGGCGAAGGTCATGAGGCTCCACAGATCGAGCAGGCGGTTTTCGAGCGGTGTGCCGCTCAAAACGAGGCGATTGTCGGCGCGGAGGCCGCGGGCGCTGCGTGCAGTCTGTGAGTCCGGGTTTTTGATGTGCTGACCTTCATCGAGGATGCAGGCGAGGAAGCGGATGAGCGCGAGTTCTTCGCCGAAACTGCGGAGCTGGGCGTAGTTCAGCACCAGCACGTCGATTTGCTCCTGCACGAGTTTGATGTCGAACAGATCGCGATCATGCAAAACGAGCACGCGGAGGTGTGGGGCGCCTTTTTTGAACTCCAGCGCCCACACATCGAGCACGGATTTCGGGCAGACGACGAGGATGGGCAGATGCGGGCCGCCTTCGGGCTTGCGGCCTTTGAGCCACAGCACCCAGGCGATGGCTTGCAGCGTTTTGCCGAGGCCCATGTCATCGGCGAGGATGCCACCAAAGCGATTGAGCGTGAGGTAAGTGAGGAATTGATAACCTTCGACCTGATAGGGGCGCAGCGTGACGTTGAGCTCGGCGGGCACGGGCGGCTGCGCATCGAGCTTCGCATCCTCCATGCGCTGGACGATTTTTTCCCAGGCCTTCGGGCTGACGATCTCCACGGCTTTTTCCTGTGCGAGCTGCCGCCAGTGCAGGCGATGCGTGTCGCTGCCATCGGCCTCCAAGTCGATGCCGAGGCTGTCGAGCATGGCGATCTGCTCATCGCTGAGCTCCAGCTTTACGCGACGCCACGAGCCGTCGGCGAGGCGCACATACTCGCCCTTTGCGGCGAGGAGGCGGCGGATGTCGGCGGGCTTGAGGTCCGCGCCTTCGATGTCGAAAACGATGCGCAGGTCCAGCCAGTCGATGTCGCCGCCCTGCTTCGCCTCGAGGCGCACACGGGCAATGAGCGGATCGGCGAGGATGCTCTGAAGCTGCTCATCGGCCTGCAGGTCGATGTTTTCCGGCAGTGTGGTGCCCCATTGATGAAACCACTCCGGAAAGTCCTTTGCCATGCGATGGCGGAAGCCGCTGGACTCAAAGTCCCACGCGAAGCGGCCCTCCTGCACGATCCGCTCGGCGGTGCGCAGCGCATCGCGATCACGCACGACGATCTCATCGTCCTCGGCATCATCGGGCACGAGTGGCGACCAGCCGCGCGGCGTGAGCACCTCGCGGGCACGACCGTCCGCGCCCATGGCCTCGAGCTTGAAGGTCGCATACTCCGTGCCACCGCCTGCGGAGGGTCTGGCCTTGCACGCGGCGGTGATTTTCACGCGCAAGGCCTCATGCTTTACCCGTGAGGCAATGCTGGGCGGGACCGGCACCTCCAGGCCGCCGAGGAAGGAAATGCCCTCGGGCGTCGCCACCGCCTCCATCGGCAGGGCGATCTCGCTTTCGATCAAAGACTCGTCGCCGAGCCATGGCGGGCCGCTGAAGAGATGATCCCGGCTCAGATAAAAATTCTCCACGCCACGCAGGATGCGCAGCGGCATCGGCGCGGGCTCGTTCGCGGCCGTGACGAGGCTCATGAGCAGCTTCCGGCCGTCATCGCTCTCACGGCTGCTCCACTTCAAAGGCTCCGCCACACGCTCCAGCGGCACTTCATCGCGATTCAGCAGCAGGTCATGCAGCGCGGGCTTTTGGAAGAGACCCGCGAGCCATGACGCGTGCGATTCGCCCTCGAGACGGAAAGGTCCCGCGCTGCCGCCCTCGCTCAGCGACAAACAATTCACCAGCAGCAGCTCCGAGGCCGCGGAGGTCATCACATGACCGTCACGCAATTGCTTCCCAAAGCGCTCCACCTCCAGCGGATGCACGTTTTGGAACTCGGGAGTCTCCCGCGCGTTGTCGCGCACCTGCAGCTTCGCTTCGTGCACGCTGATGATGAGGCGGAAGTCGAGCGAGCGCAGCCGAGGCGGCATTTTCGCGATGCGCGATTCATTGAACTGCCGGATGCGGGCCCGCCACTGCGGCACCGTGCTCTCATGCCGCCAGTCTTTGAGCGAATCCCGCGTGCCATCGACATCCGCGATGCCGCGCAGGAAGGCTGGCACGACCAGCCCTTTCTCCGCCAGCGCCACGGCGATGTAGTTCCAGAACTGGCGCAGCGTCTTCGGCTGCTCCGGCCACAGCGTGATCGGCTCCGTGGTCTTGATCTGCCACTTCGGATGCAGGCGCACCATGTCCTGGTCAAAGATCTTGCCGGTGAGCACCACGCGCTCGTAGCGCTTCTCCAGCTTCGCGAGGTAGTTTTCCTCATCGGTGGTCAGCGGGCGGCCGAGCTTCTCGGTGATCACATCTTCGAAGTCCTCCTCCGCCGCATGTGGTGCCGGCAGGGTGCCGCGAGCCTCACGACGCTGCACCGCCACGAGCGATGCGCACAGCGCCAGATCATCCAGCGCACGCTCGCCCGCGTCGCATTCGCCCAGCCAGCCGCGTGGGGTTTGCAGCCAGCGCACATTCGCCGCCTGCTTGTCCAGCTTCACCTCCGCCATCATCTCGTCCTCGAGCAGGTCGATCCCGATGACCGCATCATCATCGACGAGCCGCTCCGCCTCCTGGCGCAGGCGTGGGTCGAACTGCTTGAGCAGCGTGGGGATTTCTTCGGTGAGGGCGGGCATGCGGTTGGGCCGCCCGCGAGGTCCAAAACCGCCGCGAGCGAACCCGCACGCTAGCAGGCGAAACCCTCTTGGAAAGCCCCGCGAGGTTGTTTTTTCGCGACGCAGCAGTGAGAGGGCGGGGAAATGTTCAAAATTTGCTTGGGAAACGGCGGGCTGTCGTCGTGATCACATCCCGAGACGCCGCCGTGACATGCCCTTGGCAAAGTCTGCCGAATCTGCTCAACATGCCCGGTGCTCATGAGTGAAATCCCTCGTTTTCCAGCCCTCAAGACGGGAATGACCCTTCTCGTGGTGATTCTCGGCGCTTTGACCGCTCAGGGGCAGAGGCTGTCGTGGAAGCCACACGATTTCAAACCGCTCACCGAGCTTCCCTGGCTCGATGTGCAGCCGCAGGAGGTGCCAAAAGTCATCGAGCGCATCTTTCGCGAGCCGAACCGCGACATCCGCCACTCGGTGCTGCTGTCGTATTTGAAGAATGAAGTTCCGCTCATTCACTTCGGTCTGGCCTTCGACACCGCTATCGCCTTGGAGGGAGTGCAAAACCCTGATCCGCTAGTCTCGTCGATGCTCGAAATCTGGGCGACGCGTGATCCCAGTGCCGCGTTTGAGCGGACGAAACAGCTCTTCGACCTCGTTGGCATCGAGGAAGGTTATTTGGGCTACGACTCCTGGCAGCATCGGGACGCCATCACCGTGGAAAATGTGGCCGCGATTCGTCAGAGCCGCTTTTGGCTGGATCGCGACACGCTGGCATCCTTTCCCTACGCCGCTGACTTTTCCGGCTGGGACGTCGCGAAGAGGCAAAGCCTGCTCAAGACCTTCGCTCAGCTTTGGTTCGAACATTTCGACGACTGGCCTCGCGAGCGCGATCACTCACCAAACTTGCCCGATCTGGTCAAAGTCTTCCAGAGTGGCTCGGCACCTTCCGATCCGGACGAAGGGCCTGCTGCCGAACTCTTCTTTGAAGTCGCCATGCGAAAGCGGCTCGCCTTCAGCCCCGCTGGCGCTGCGCAATTCATCCGCGAAATCGAACTGAAACGTTGGCCAGCTGATGAAGCACGTCAGTTGCTTGAGCGACCTGCAACCGTCTCGACCGAGTTTCTCCTCCTTTGGTCGCAGCTCGATTTTGAAGGCATGCGCAATTGGGTGGAGGGCCAGCCGAAGAAGGAGGCATGGACGGCCAAATGCATCCTGCTTCATCAAGCGGATGAGAAAACTCGCCGCAGGTGGCTTCAAGGGGTTCCTTCGGATCACAAAGCAAATGCGCTGAGAGAACTGTCAGGCTGGGAGCCGGAAATCGCCATGGAAGAAGCGATTCGAACAGGAGACGCTGAGGTCATCGGCCAAGTCTTCGAAGGCTGTGCCTATGGTGCCAACGCCATGAATGGAGTTCATGCCGGATTGGGTTTTCTGTCCGAGTTTGACCTTTCGCGAATTCCCAAGAATTGCCTCGACGAGGTGCTGGGCGAGAGCGCCATCTATGTCATGGAGCAATGGGGCGGCATCGATGCCGGTGAATGCGCCCGCTTTGGCATCCGCTGCCTGAAGCACTCGCCCTGGATCGAATGGGCAGAGGTTCGGCGCTTTTTCAGCGGAGATGACAACCTCTCCGACGAAGGCGGCGTCACTGATCGCACCTTCTGTTCGCTCCGCGTGTGGGCGGTGACAAAGCCGGACGACATGAGAGCATGGATCGCCAAGGAGCCGGATGCTGAATTGCGCCAAGCGTTGACTTGGCTTCTGGAACATCCTTGGGGACATCATGCCAAGCGGTGAGACTTCACGAGCGCCGTGCCGACAACTCATTTTCCAGCGGATCCATCAAACCAGTCGTTGAAAGAGGATGAATTCCTCCGCAAGCATCCTGGCTCCATGCCTCCCTCCCGCCTCGATTTCCTACTGCAAGCGCGTGCCAGCGGCTCGCGGGCGCGTGCGGCGACGTTTCGGACGCTGCATGGCGTGATTCAAACGCCGCTGTTCATGCCGGTGGGCACGCAGGCGACGGTGAAGGCGCAGACACCGGAGGCGCTGGCAGCTTCGGGATCGCAGATCTTGCTGGCGAATACCTACCACCTGCTGCTGCGGCCTGGGCCGGAGGTGTTTGAGAAGCTGGGCGGCATCCACCACTTCATGAAATGGCCGGGGTCCGTGCTCACGGACTCGGGCGGTTACCAGATTTTTTCGCTGCCGCATTCGCGTTCGATGACGGAGAAGGGCGCGGTGTTTCAAAGCTATGTCGATAACCGCCGCATCCTTCTGAGCCCCGAGCTGAGCATCCAGACGCAGCGCAGCATCGGCAGCGATATCATGATGGTGCTCGACCAGTGCATCCCGAGCACCGCGGATGAAAAAACGGCGCGGAAGGCCCTGCAGGTCACGCAACGCTGGGCGGCACGCAGCCTCGCGGCTCGCGAGGACTCTCCGCAATCGCTTTTCGCCATCGTGCAGGGCGCTTTGTATCCGCATCTGCGGAAGGAAAGCGCCACTGGGCTGGTGACGATGCCTTTTGACGGCTTCGCCATCGGTGGACTGGCGGTGGGCGAGGAAAAACATCAGCGAGAGGACGTGTGCGAGCTCACCGCCGCGCTGCTGCCGGAGGACCGACCGCGTTATCTGATGGGAGTGGGCATGCCGATCGACCTGCTGGAGGCGGTGCATCGCGGGATGGACATGTTTGACTGCATCATTCCCACGCAGGTGGCGAAACGCGGCACCGCCTTCACCTCGCGCGGCATCGTCGAGCTGCGGCGCAGTGTTTATAGATTTGCCGACGAGCATCTGGATGCCGCCTGCACCTGCCCGGTGTGCGCCACGCACTCACGGGCCTACCTGCATCACCTCACGAAAACGCAGGAGACTCTCGGCTGGACGCTCATCGGCCAGCACAACATCCATTTCTACCACCAGCTCATGCGCGAGATCCGCGTGAGCATTCTGGAGGATCGCTTCCTGCCGCTCTACCACGAGAAGCGGGCCATCCTCGCCGAGGAGGACCTCGATCATCCGGCGAAGCCGCCGAAGCGAGGTCAAAGCGCCACGGTGAGTGAAATCGGTCAATTTGAGCTTCACGGCTCGTCCATCCGGCATCTCGAGACCGGTGCCGTGGTGCCGACGGAGGTGCAAAAGGAGCTTCCGGAGCTTGTGAGGCTCTTGAAGGCCAAAGACGAGATGCCTGTCATCGTCTTGGATGAAGGACTGGGCGCTGGAGCGGCAGCTTTGTCAGCCATTTTGGTCTATGAAGACCTCGCGCAAAAGCAGGCGATCAGGCCAATGCACATCGTGAGCGTGGCAGACGATCTCGATGCGCTGCGGCTGGCTTTGAATCACAAGAAGATCTTCCCCTGGCTGCGACATGGGGCCGCGGATACGCTGCTGCATCGCGGAGCATGGAAATCGCGTTTTTGTCCGGGCTTGAGCTGGAGCCTCGCGAAGGATGAGGAACCGGCGAAAGCGGATTTGGTGCTCAGCGGGGCAACACCCGATGGTCATGCGTGTAAACATTCATCGTCTCGCCGCGGAGGAAGCCGATGAGGGTCTGCCCGGACTCGCGGGCGAAATCGATGGCGAGGCTGCTGGGGGCGGAGATGGCGGCGACGAGGGGGATGCCGGCGGCGAGGGCTTTTTGGATCATCTCGAAGGACACACGGCCGCTGAGGAGCAGCACATGGCGGTCGAGCGGCAGGAGGTCGTGCATGAGCGCATGGCCGAGGATCTTGTCGAGGGCGTTGTGGCGGCCGACGTCTTCGCGGGAGACGATGAGGTTGCCATCGAGGTCAAACACGGCGCAGGCATGCAGGCCGCCGGTTTTGGAAAAGGTCTCCTGCGTGGCGCGGAGCTTGTCGGGTAGTGAAGCGATCAATTTGGGCGAAACGCTCCACTTGGCGGTGACGGGCGGAAACTGGCCGAAGACGCTTTCGATGCTCGTTTTGCCGCACAGGCCGCAACTGGAAGCGCTGAAGACATGCCGCGTGAGCGAATCCCAGTTCACCACCGCGCCACCGAGCAGCACATCGACGACGTTGCCATGCTTGTTGTTGATGCTGGGGCATTGAGAGACCTCCAAAATGTCCCGCGGATGCTTCACCACGCCTTCGCTGACGAGGAAGCCGGCAGCGAGTTCCTCATCGTGGCCGGGCGTGCGCATGACGACGGCCACGGCGCGGCCTTCGACACGGATTTCGAGCGGTTCCTCCCGCGCGGCGACATCGTCCACGCTTCGCGAAGTGCCTGCCGCATCGACTTTGAGCACTCGCACCTCGGTGATCGCTGGATGGGCGGTATCCATCAGGTCGCCTCCATGATATCAGCCGGAAGGATGCCAGCGGGCACATGACGCGGCTCGGCGATGAGGCGCACGAGCTTGTCGAAGACCTCGCGGCCTTTCACGATCTCGATTTCCACACGCATGAAGTAGAACGGTATGTCGAGCTTCGGCAGCTTCGGAAAGCGCACGAAGTCCTTTTCCGTGGTGACCATGCAGTGAACGTCCCGGCGGGTGCAGCGCTCGATGAACTGGATGATCTCCGGGCCATGAAAGCGGTGGTGATCCGGGAAGCGGGAGGTGATCTCGATGCGGGCACCCAGGCGGCGCAGGCCGTGCTCAAAGCTCTCCGGCACAGCGATGCCGCTGAGGGCACCGACAAATTTGCCGCGCATCTCCTCGAGCGCCATCTTCTCGCCCGTCTGGATCTCCTCAAAGTGCATCGGGCGGTGGCGGCACTCGATGATCTCAGCGGCCTTGTTATAGCGGCGGATCTGCTTCACGAGATCGTCACTCTCGCCATCGCTCTTGGTGATGAAGATGTAGCTGGCACGGCGCAGGCTGCGCGGCGGCTCTCGCAAGGTGCCGCGGGGGAGCATGTGGCCGTTGCTGCCGAAGGGAGCGGTCT
>JBKCXA010000081.1:0-2295 GCA_046316935.1 Prosthecobacter sp. | reverse complement strand
GCGTGGTCCTTCACGTCTTCCAGCTTCACCTGGGCTGCCGCGGAGGCGGCAAGCAGCGTCATTAATCCAATCGTGGGGGCAAATTTCATGCGGGGTGCGAGCATGCAGCACAGCGCATGCCAGTCAACCACAGGCAGGCTCAAGGATTGGCCGCGCGCCAGGCATCGAACTGCGCCCGTGTGCTGCGAAAGACCGCGGCACAGCGGGGGCAGGTGACCTGGGCCACACCGTCCTCGAAGATATGGTCAAGGTCCTCCTTGGGCAGGCGGTTGATGATGGGGAGCAGGCGCTCCATGCTGCAGCCGCATTCAAACTGGTAGCCGCGAGTCTCCAGCAGCGTGAGCGTCTCGTTTTGCTCGATCTCGAGCACGTTCTCCAACTGGATCTCGCTGAGCCAGATCTCATCGCAATCGGGCTCGGCGGAGATTTGCACATACTCCTCGTCCGGCAGGCGGAAGAAGCGGGTGAGGCGCTGCTCGCTGATGGTGTAGAAGGTCTCGATACCCTTCAGGATGTCCGCGCCGTGAAATTCGATCATGCTCTGACGGGTGGGATGATTTGGGCGGCGCGTCTGGGCGATGAACAGCGCCTCGCCCTCCTGCTTCACATCCTCGGTAAAGATGCGGCCGGTCACACGGCCCGGATGCGTGCTGCCGGTGACAAACAGATTCGCCCGCTGCGGCTCTTTGACATGCACGGTCCAGGCCACCGTCTCGTCCTGCGGGCGTGAGCAGAGATGCAGGGCCAGGGCGGCGAGGCTGTCCTTCAGCATGTCATCGAGCCCCTCCTTCTGCTGAATGCCGTGCTGCATCAGATGCAGGTAGTAGTCCACATACAGCTGCTGGAACTTTCCGCGCACGAGCAAGGCATTCCGCTGCCGCACAAAATAGGAGCGCAGAGGGATGGGGCAGAGCTCGGGGGCAGTGGCGGCGGCGGACATGTGAAAGGGCAGGGGCTTACTTTTGAAATACCAGGACGTGGTGCTGGGCAAAGCGATCCACAAGCTGGATGTCACGGAAAGAGGCGGCAGCGGCCATGCGAGTCATGTCGTTCACGGTCTCGGGAAAGTCATAGGCGGCCACATGGGCGCAGGCAGCCTCCATGTCCTCGGGGCGCACCGCAGTCCACTCGGTGCGCATGGTGCGAAGGTAGGTGTCGAGGTATTGCTGGCGGGTTTCGCCTTCCTGGCGGGCGATGTCCACCAAGATGAAGCGACCGCCCGGGGCGATGCTGGCGGCGCAGGCATGGAAGAGCTGCTGTTTTTCCTCCGCATCGAGATGATGCACGGCATAGCCGGAGAAGACCGTGTCGAGAGATTCGGGCGCAGCCTCACGCATGGCCTCCAGCATGTCCTGGCAGCGCAGCGTGACATTGCCGAGCCCGCCCAGATAGCCACGGGCTTCGTCGAGAGCGGTCTCGGACAAGTCCACGCCCTCGTAGCGGGCTGGCGGCGCGGCATGCAGGCAGGGGGCGAGGAAACGGGTATTGCCACAGCCGAGGTCGAGCATCGTGTAGCCGCCATGCTGGCGGCGCTCGCGCAGCATGGCCGCGATGATCGAATAGATCTCGCGGTGAAACATGTAGTTCTTCTCGGAAAGAGCGTCGTAGAGCCCCCAGGAGGTGCGGAAGAGGTGCGTTTCGTCGTCAGCCATGCGCGTCCGTAGGTCGGTGGATCATCAATGACGGCGCTGGTAGCGCTCACGCGGCGTGATGGCACGGCCGCCCGGGCTGAGCACGCTGCGGTCATGACGCTCCATCGGCGTGATGGCGCGTCCTCCAGGGCTGGCGGGACTGCGACGCGGGGACACCCAGCAGGAGCTGAGCACCAGGCTGAGTAGCGAGAGGCAAAGAAGAGCTTTCATGACTCCTCATTGAACCACGGGCACCGTGGGTGTTTCAAGTTCTTCGCAGGTTCAGGCGAGACATTTTGCGAAAAGCGGCGATAAAGGATGCCACACAGCGTCAATCGCCCCCATGAAACTGCTCCGCCCAGCCCTCGCCCTCGTTTTTGCTCTCGGCTTCGTCTCCTGTGAGAAGTCTCCGGAGACACAAAAAGCCGCTGAGGATGCGAAGAAGGCCGGGGAAGCTGTGAAGGAGGCCGCCAAGTCAGGACTCGATGCCGCCAAGGCCGAGTCAGAAGCTGCCCGAGAAGCTGCGGCCAAAAAAGCAGCCGAACTGAAGGCCGAAGCAGAGAGAAAAGCCAAGGAACTCAAAGACAAGGCCGCAGAGAAAGCCGCGCAAGCCGCCGGGGCCATCGAAGAGGCAGCACGCAAGGCCAAGGAGGCGCTGCAGAAC
>JBKCXA010000080.1:0-9170 GCA_046316935.1 Prosthecobacter sp. | reverse complement strand
CGCCGACTCGGCCTCAGCAGCGACAGCAGCTACCGCTTTGAGCGCGGCATCGACCCTCAACAAGTCGCTGGCGGCTCTGAACTCGCCACGAAGCTCATCCTGTCCATCGCTGGAGGCACCGCCGAGGACGTGCTGCACGTCGCAGGTGAAGCGCCCGCTTTGACCGGCGAGGTCACCCTCGACGAAGACCGCGCCCGCAAGCTCCTCGGCACGCCTGAGCTCAGCGGCGATGAAATTCACGCTATCCTCGAAAAGCTAGGCCTCGGCAAAAAAGCCGCCACGAAGCACGAAAGCCGCTGGACCGTCCCCAGCTACCGCGCCGACCTTCAGCGCCCCGTCGATCTCATCGAAGAAATCGCCCGCGTCATCGGTCTCGACCGCGTTCCATCGAAAATGACCGCCGTCGCCGTTCCCAGCGATGCCACCGATCGCGCCTACGACTTCGCCATGACCCTTCGTCAGGCTTTGGTGAATCGCGGCTGCTTTGAAGCGCAAACCCTGCGCCTCGTCGCCGAATCCCAACTCGCTGATACCCTCGGCGGCGGCACCGGTGTCGCCGTGAAAAATCCGCTCAGCGAAGACCACACCACGCTGCGCCCCAGCATCATTCCCGGCCTCATCGCCACCGCTGCGCTGAACATCCGCCAAGGCGCCGACCGCCTGCGCTTCTTCGAGCTCGGCCGCGTCTTCCTGAAGCTCCCGAACGGCAACAGCCGCGAAGAAGAACGCCTCGCCATCCTCATCAGCGGCCCAGTCAGCCCATCGAGCTGGCACGCCCGCACTCCGCAGGCTGCCGACATCCATGAATTGATGGGCATCATTACAAATCTGCCCGGCCTCAGCCGCGTCAGCATCGAGCCGAAAGCCGTCAAAGAATCCCCCGCGAACTTCCTGCTCACCAGCGAACTCCGCGCTGGCAATCGCAACCTCGGCTGGATCGCCCAACTGCATCCCTCCCGCGCCCGCGACATCAGCGCCCGTCATCCCGTCTATGTCGCCGAGTTGCTCCTCAGCGCCCTGCGCCAAGGCAGCACCGGCCCCGCGAAATTCGAAGAACTTCCGCGCTTCCCCGGCATGACCCGCGATGTCGCCATGGAAGTCCCCGCCGACCTCCCGCACGCCAAAGTCGCCGCCTTCTTCGCCAGCCAGAAAGAGCCCCTCTTCATTGCCAGCGAAGTCTTCGACGTCTTCACCGACCCCACCGGCCAAAAGATCCCCAGCGACCGCAAATCCATCGCCTGGACCCTCACCTACCGCAGCCCCGAAAAGACCCTCGAAACCGCCGAAGTCGATGCCGCCCACCAGCGCATCCTCGCCGCGCTGGAGAAGGCGCTGCCGGCGACGGTGCGGCGGTGATCGGCAGCCGTTCACGATTCGAGTGCCTTTCCTTCATGAAAATATACCAACTAATGCATCGAGCTGGCGTGGGGAGCATTATCGCAACGCCCCGGAACGATCATTTTGTTTCCGAGTATCTGAGGAAGTTTCCCGACGTGCCGGCTGAGGCTGTTATGCCCTCATTTCAATTGGCTGATCCAGCCAAGGCTCACGCGGATTTCTTCCGTATCGACAATAGCGTCCTGGTGTTCACGAAAAAGATTTTGATGAGTCCGTTAGGGCAGTCACTGGCTTACGCAGGCAACATTCACCCAACCACTCTCAATGACACAGGGGAAGAAATTTTTCTGCTGAACGTCACCGCCGAGTACAACTGCCTGGATCAGGCCAATACGATCTTTCACACAGCCCATGGTGATGAGAAAGGCGTTGATCATCAGATGGGAATCAAGACTCCCGCGTTTTTCACGACCATGATTGGAGACTCGAGCTTGTTCAGGCTTCCACAAAAAAGAAGGTCTGCCATTTATGTCGCCAGCCGGGGCCATGAGTCTTCCGATGATTTTTACCACACCTTCCATCAACTTGGCCTGACGAGCATCGAATTCCGCCAAGTCTGGGACGACGAACTCTAACAGACAGCTCACCACGCTAGCGTCTTGAGCCATGATCGTCGCCTTCTTCGCGGTGGAGAAGGAGTCGCTCTTCATCGCCAGCGAGGTTTCGAAGTCTTCACCGACCCCACCGGCCAAAAAATCGCGAAGGACCGCAAATCCATCGCCTGCCCTCTCAACTGCCGAAGCCCCTCGAAGCCGCCGAAGTCGATGCCGCCACCAGCGCATCCTCGCCGCGCTGGAGAAGACGCTTCCGGCGACGGTGCGGCGGTGAATTCAACAAGACTCAAGGCCTGACGCCCGAGGGCACCGCGTCCTTCAAAAGCTCCGCGAGCTTTGTTTTCATCGTGGCGACGCGTTCGGGCTCCTTGGCAGCGAGATTCGTCTTTTCGCTCGGATCAGCGGCGAGGTTGAAAAGCATCAAGGGCTCGTATTTGCGGCCTTTGGCCTTCTTTTTGGCTTTGGCGTTCTTTTTCGGCGCTTCATCGTCTTCGACCGCTCCGTTGCTCACCATGAGCTTCCAGTCGCCCATGCGCACAGCGGCATTGTCGGGTGATTGCACGCAGAGGATCGCGTCGTGCGGCGAGGCGGCTTTTTCGGTGAGCACGGGCCACACATCGCGGCCGTCGAGCGGGAGCTTTTGCTCCAGCGTGCCACCCGCGAGCTTCACCAGCGTGGGATACCAGTCGATGATGTGCATCGGGGCGCTGAGACGCTGGCCGCCGGGGATTTTGCCCGGCCAGTTCGCAAACGCGGCCGCGCGCACACCGCCCTCGAAGATGCTGCCTTTGAAATCCCGCAGCGGCGTGTTGCTGCCCGGAGGCGGACCGCCGTTGTCAGCGGAGAAGACGATGAGCGTGTTCTCCCGCAGCCCTTTTTTCTCCAAAGCGCCCACGACCTGGCCGATGGCCTCATCGACTGCCGCGAGCATGCCCGCGAGCTGTTTGCGTCCGCCGCTGAGCGAGCCGTAGGGCTGCAAATAACTGTCCGGCACCTGCATCGGGCTGTGCACGCCATTGAAGGGCATGTAGAGGAAGAGCGGCTTGTCCTTCGACTGCGCGTCAATGAGCCGCACGGCCTCCTTGGCGACGAGATGCGTGCTGTAGCCCTCTTCTTTGAGCTCCTTGTCATCGTGATACCAGTCGTGCGAGCCATCGCGCACGTGCGTGAAGTAATCGATGGCACCAAAGTAATGCCCGTGCTGGTGCTCAAAGCCGCGCGAGGTGGGCTTGTAGGCGTTTTCAAACTCGCCGAGATGCCATTTGCCGGTGATCGCCGTCGTGTAGCCCGCGTCCTTCAGCGCATTTGCTAGCGTGCGCTCTTCCAGCGGCAGCCCCCACTTCGCATGCGGCCGCACGATGGTGTAAACGCCGGTGTGGGAGACGTATCGCCCCGTCATCAAACAAGACCGCGTGGGCGAGCACACCGGCTGCACGTAGTGGTTTTCGAGAACCGCTCCCTCCGCCGCCAGTTTGTCGATATTCGGTGTTTTGATCTCTGTGCCGCCATTGAAGCCGCAATCCGCGTAGCCGAGATCGTCGATGAGGAAGAAGACCACATTCGGCCGCGGCGCAGCAGCAGCGAGAGTGGCGGCAAAGGCGAGAAAGAGGAGCGATTTCATGGCTGGAACCGCCTGAACGAAGGCCGTGAGGCCATCATTCACGCGCCATCACCATGAAATCGAAAAGCTGGCCATAGCGCCTCTCATCCAGCGTGATGTCGAAAGGCACGATTTGGACGCCTGCGGGCTGTTTTTCGCGGTTTTCGAGTTTGAGGGTCACCGGGAAGGTTTGACGGCTTTCGGGGGCGACGGTGCCTTCCAGCACTTGGGGCTCCGCGGTGATGCCGGGTGGTGTTTCGAGCACGATTCGATGTTTTTGCTCGCGGGAGCGAAAGTTGCGCACGGTAATCTGAACGACCTGCGTGTCCTGTTTCGTGAGATCGACGCGATACGGATATGCGCTGACCCAGTAGGGGTCGTAGCCGTATTCATAATCCTCATCGGGCAGCAGGGCTTTGTATTTGGAGATGATGCGCAGCGCCCAGTCGTGGTAGCGGTCGATGAAAGCCTTCGGCTCGGTCATGAGCACACCGTGCGCCCCCATGATGATGTCCGGCTGGAGCTTTTGCAGATACTTCGCGGCGACGAGGTAGCCCTCCTCGATGATGGCGCTGTTGCGGGCGTTCACGCACTCGTGGCCGTTTTGTGCGGGGTCGCTCGGATCGCCGAAAAGATTGTCACCGGTGAAGACGACCTTTTTGCCGTCGAGCATGAGCCACAGCGCGTTGCCGAACTCCGTCTGGCCGGGCATCCAGTCGATGTGAAGTTTGTAGCCCTCCCAGTCGATGACATCGCCGGCTTTGAGCACGCGATCGATCTTCGCCTTTTCAAAGCCGGCGTTGTAGGCACCGATCATGGCCGGGTAGTCGTAGAAGCGCGGGTTCTCGCACTTGTCGGCGATGGTGTCCATGGTCCAAAACTTCACGCCATGATCCTGCAAAGCCGGGAAGAGCGTGAAATGATCGCCATGCGAGTGAGAGATCCAGCAGGCATCGAGCTGTTTGAGACCCAGATGCTGCTTCATGTCGCTGAGGATGCGCTCGAGCACGAGCTTAGGGAACAGGCCGCAGTCGAGCAGCAGGGCGTGGCCGCTGTCGGCGATGAGGATGGCGAAATTCTTCCCCGCCATCTCCGGGCCGAACATGTAAAGATGCGGCGAAACCTGCACGATGTAGTGCGCCGGGGTCGGTTTGGTGGCGGGATGCGGGCCGCGTTTGGACAAATCATTCACCGGATAGCCGCGTATGTAATCGGGGCGAAAGTCGGCAAGCTTGGTCTTGAAGGCGGCAAGCTGCTCGGTGGCGTTTTGGATCAGCGGCCCCTGCGATGAAACCGCCAGCCGGGGCTTCAGGGTGATCAATTTGTCCACCGTGGCCATCAAGGCATCTAGTCCCTTCGCAAAGCCATAGTCCCACTCGGTGTCGAACCAGTTCGTCATCTTCGCGCCGTCGTGCATCACGCCGCCGAGCACGACAAGATCGTCCAAAACATAGCTCATGCCGCCCGGTGAATGTCCCGGCGTGCTCACACAGCGGATCGTGCGGCCATGCCACTCGATCACATCACCATCCACCAGCCAGCGATCCACCTTCACGGGCTGGGCCGGAGGGCGCACATAGCTGGAGCCATGCACGCTGAATTTGTCGCCCAGCCGCGGATGCCATTTGCGAAAGCTGGCGGGTGATTCAAACAGCTCCTGCTCGTCCTTCGGCGCGGCAATGAGAACGTCTGGATCGAACAGATGAATGCCCTGTAGCAATTCACGGTGATGTCCGGTGAGCAGCACCTGCTCGACCTTCTTCACGCCGACCTGCTCCAGCATGCCCGCATCGCCAGGATCAATGACCAGGGCGGCATCGCCATCGCGGAGGATGAGGGTGTTGCAGGTGCCCTGAGAGAGGAACAATCCTGGAGCGAGTTCCTCAAGGGCCGCAGCCGGGGCGGCCAAGGCAAGGAGAAGGACGGCAATTCGAGTCATGCGGCCCACGAATAGCCCAAAACAGCCGGCTGGAAACGGCGCAAAACCCGCCCGGCCCGCCTTCCGGCTGGACAATGTAGGCACAGGATGCCATTTCAAAGGATGGCCTCGCCTGCTTACCGACCGCTCCTGACCACCCGCACCACCTGCCGCATCTGCGGCTGCCGCAGTTTTACCGATGTGATTGCCCTCGGCGATCAGTATATCGGCGGCCTCATCGTCAGCGAGGACGGCACCGGCACCATCAAGCGCCAGATCCCGCTCGACCTCGTGCGCTGCGACCCGGCCCTCGATGAGAATGCCTGCGGCCTCGTGCAGATGCGCCACAGCGTGCCGCCCAAGGTCTTGTATCACCGCTACTACTACGAGTCCGGCATCAACCAGTCCATGCGCGACAACCTCGCGGGCATCTCCGCCCTCGCCGAGGAAACCGTGAAGCTGAACGCGGGTGACCTCGTGCTCGACATCGGCTGCAACGACGGCACGCTCCTCGCCAGCTACAAGACGAAAGGGCTTCGTCACATCGGCATCGACCCTTCCGACGTGGCGCTGAAGGCCCGTGAGCGCGGTTTTGAGGTCGTGAACGACTTCTTCTCCGCCGACGCCTTCCGTCGCGTGCATCCACAGGAAAAGGCACGCGTCGTGACGAGCATCTCGATGTTCTACGACCTCGAGAGTCCCCGCTCCTTCGTGCAGGACATCGCCAGCGTGCTGGCTGATGACGGCATCTGGATCCTGGAGCAGAGCTACCTGCCCTCCATGCTGGCCGTGAACAGCTTTGACACCATCTGCCACGAGCATTTGGAATATTACTCGCTCGCCGTTTTGGAGCGCTTGTTTGGTGAATGCGGCCTGGAAGTCGTCGATGTGCATCTCAATGACGTGAACGGCGGCAGCTTCCGCCTCTGCGTGGCTCATCAGGGCCGCGTCAAACCCTCCCGCGAGGCCGCCTCACGCGTGCAGGAGCTCCGCGTGAGCGAATTCGAGCTCGCTCTCGACACGGACACGCCCTACGCCGAGTTCCGTGCGAACATCCGCCGCATCAAAAACGACCTCCAGGCCTTCCTGAAAAAGGCCAAGGCCGAGGGTAAGCTGGTCCACGGCTACGGCGCCTCGACGAAGGGCAACACCACCCTGCAATACTGCGGCATCAATGGCGACATCCTCCCCGCCATCGCCGATCGCAATCCTCGCAAGTGGGGCAGCTTCACCATCGGCAGCCGCGTGAAGATCATCTCCGAAGAAGAATCCCGCGCCGCCAAGCCGGACTACTATCTCGTGCTGCCCTGGCACTTCATGCCGGAGTTCAAGACACGTGAGAAGGACTTCCTCGCCCGCGGAGGCCAGTTTGTGGTGCCCTTCCCGCAGGTGCATTTCGTGAGCTGAACGGCCTATCAGAGGCTCAAATCACCGCTGAAGTCGCTCGGCATGCGCCAGTCACCTCGTGGTGAAAGCGCGACGGTGCCGACTTTGGGGCCGTCGGGCATGCTGGAGCGTTTGAACTGGTTTTGGGCGAAGCGCTTGAAGAAGACGGCGAGCCATTTCGCGATCACGGCGGGCTTGTGACGGCCGGCGAAGGCGATCTCGGCGAGCCACTGAATCTTTGCGGCATCGCTGCCGTGGCGGAGGAAGTGGAAGAGGAAGAAGTCGTGCAGTTCGTAGGGGCCGATGGTGTCCTCGGTTTTCTGCTGGAGGGTCTTGTCGTCGTTGAGCGGCAGCAGCTCGGGCGTGATCGGCGTGTCGGCGATGTCGCGTAAGATGTCGCCCGCCTTTGCGGCGAAGGGACCTTCGGCGCACCATTCGATGAGGTAGCGCACGAGCGTCTTCGGCACGCCAGCGTTCACGTGATACATCGACATGTGGTCGCCATTGAAGGTACACCAGCCGAGGGCGGCTTCCGAGAGATCACCGGTGCCCACAACGATGCCGCCGGTCTTGTTCGCGAGGTCCATGAGGAGCTGCGTGCGCTCGCGGGCCTGCGAGTTTTCATAGGTGGCATCGTGCTGAGACTCGGCGTGGCCGATGTCTTTGAAGTGCTGGCGCACGGCGTCGTTGATCGAGATGGTGCGCAGCTCGATGCCGAGAGCCTCGGCGAGCTTTTCGGCATTGCCACGCGTGCGTTTGGTGGTGCCAAAGCCCGGCATGGTGACGGCGAGGATCTTGCAGGCGGGCAATTTCGCGCGTTTCACCGCGTCGAGCATCACCAGCAGGGCGAGCGTGGAGTCGAGTCCGCCGGAGAGGCCGATGACGGCGGTCCTGGACTGTGTTTGACGGAGGCGACGTGCCAGCGCGGTGCTTTGAATGGCGAAAATCTCCTCGCAAACGGCATTCCGATCCGCCTTGGCATGCGGCACAAAGGGATGCGGCGTGAGGGGACGACGTAGCGAGGCGTCTTTCGATGTCGTGCCATCGAAGTGGAAGGTCACGATCTCGGTTTCGAGCTCGGGGCGTTCATCGCGGAAGCAAGTGCTGCGCATGCGTTCGTGCAGCAGATGCGGCACATCGACATCGGCGATGACGGTTTTGGTATCGAAGCTGAACCGCTCCGACTCGCCGAGGATGGTGCCATTTTCCGCGATGAGGCAGTGACCGGAGTAAACGACATCCGTGCTCGACTCGCCCGCGCCTGCTCCGGCATACAAATAGGCCGCGAGGCAGCGTGCGGACTGCTGCGCGACGAGCGAGCGGCGATACGGGGCCTTGCCGAGCAGTTCCGTGCTCGCGGAGGGATTCACGATGATCGTGGCTCCAGCGAGGGCGAGCGGGCCCGAGGGCGGGTTCACGGTCCAAAGGTCTTCGCAAAGCTCCACACCGAGCACGCAGCCGGGAATGCTGCTGAACTGGAAAAGCAGATTCGTGCCGATGGGAGCACTGATTTGATCCGTGAGACCGATTTCCGGCTCCACGAGGGTGTGCGCGGGTGAGAACCAGCGGCGCTCATAAAACTCCGCAGCATTCGGCAGATGCGTTTTCGGCACAAAACCAAGCACCTCGCCTCCGCCGAGCACGGCGGCCACATTGTAGAGACGACCTTCCACGAGGAGCGGCAGGCCGGTGACGATGAGCGCATCGCAATCCGTGGTGGCATCCGCCAGCATCGCGAGAGCCTGCATGGCCTGGGTGCGCAGCGTCTGCGTGTGAAACAAATCGCCGCAGGAGTAGCCGGTGAGGCTGAGCTCGGGAAAAACGATGACGCGGCAGCCTTCGCTCGCGAGGCGGAGAGCCTCCTTTGCCATGATGACGGCGTTTTTACCCGGATGACCGAGCACCAGCTCCGGTGACACGGCGGCGACACGGACAAAGCCGTGCGATTCACGGATTTCGGCGGCGGAAGGCTTGCGGGCTGGCATGGGGCGTGAGGCTAGCACGGCTTTGGCAGCGCTGCACACGGGGAAAAAGGGCCGCTAGTGGTTCCAGGAGAACTCGGTGGCGTTCATGAGCGTCCAGTAGAGATCGCTCAGGGTATTGCTGCGCATGCCGTTTGATTTGGCGGAGGCGAGCAGGCCTTCGAAGTGGGTGGCCTCGCCAGGAGTGGGCTGGCGGGTGAAGATGGCGAGGTAGGCGCTTTCGACGGCGGTGCGATCATCGGGGGATAGCATGCCAATGCGGGTGCTGGCGGCGGTGAAGGGATTGTTCTTCACGTTGTCGGTGACCATGTTGCCATTCATGAGCAGGAGGC
>JBKCXA010000079.1:0-6243 GCA_046316935.1 Prosthecobacter sp. | reverse complement strand
GTCTTTGACCATGGCAAAGTTCGCCTCAATGCCCTCGCCTTCGAGATCGGTGTCGTTGGAGTTCCAGCAGACGCGGACGTTTTCGGTGTCGGCGCATGCATCCATGATGGTTTTGATGTTCGGGAGCAGGGAGGTGTCTTTGCCATGCACTTCGAGGCGGATCTCCTGGCCAAAGCCGAGGGCATGATCACCGAGTTCGGCGAGCGCTTTGCCGATCTGCACGAGTGTTTTTTCCGTGGGCACATCCTTGGGCAGAGCGTTTGGCTTCACCTTCACACCGGTGCCGCCGATGTCGTGGCTGAGTTTGATGAAGGCCTTCGCGCCGTCGATGTTCTTGCGCACCTCGTCGGCGTTGGCGGAATGAAATTCGAAGTTGGTGCCCATGCCGAGCAGCTTCACGGGAGCATCTTCAAACTGGCGACGCACCTCGGCACGCTCTGCCGGGGTGAGATCGGGCGTGACGTTGTGTTTGTGCTCCACACGCAGCTCCACGCCGGTCACCTTGGCCGCGGAGCAGTTCTGGATGATCGTGGGAATATCCCAGTCCTTGCCCCATTGGTAGGTCACCAGGCCGAACTGGATGTTCTCGCCGAGGTAGGAGAGCTTCGCGTCCTGGGCGAAGGCGGAGGCGGCGCTGGCACCGAGGAGGGTTGAGAGGAAATGGCGGCGGTTGTTCATGGCGGCTGATATGCTGAGGCATTCGAAACGCGAAGTCGATGCCTGAATTTGCCATTTCCGCTTTCGACAAGCCGTGTTTCGAGGCCACGTTTGCCCCGCCATGCTCCAGACTCTCGATGTCGCCCTCGGTCTCTCGTTCATCTTCTTCCTCTTCAGCGTCCTCGTCTCGACCACGAGCGAGATGATCCTCTCCTGGACCAATGCCCGTGGCAAAATGCTGTGGAAGGCGCTCTCCCATCTGCTGCCTCAAAGCGGTCACGGTAAGGGAGCGCAGCCGCTGCAGGACTTTGTCGCGCATCCGCTGATGGCCGCGATGCATCGCCACACCGCGGCCGATGCCAGCGTGGCGAAGGATTTCCCTTCCTACCTGTCGAACTCGCAGTTCAGCCAGGTGCTCATGGATCTGCTGGAGACGAAAGGCACCGAGCAAAAGGCCGAGACGCGCTGGGAGATCGTGCAGAGCGGCATCAAGGCGCTGCCCGATGCCGCGAAAGGCCCGCTCATGGCCCTCAGCCGCGATGCCGAGCGAAACCTCCTTCCCGGCCAGGAGCCGATGAGCGTCTTCCAGTTCCTCGCCGGCCAGTGGTTCGACTCGATGATGGACCGCACCACGGGTTGGTATAAACGCCTCACGCAGGTGTGGAACTTCGGTGTCGGCCTCGTGCTCGCCGTGGCATGCAATTTGAATGTCATTGAGATGACGCGAGCCTTGTCGAGCGATGAGGCGATACGTGCTTCGTTTGTGCAGCAGGCCGTGGCCGCGGTCGAGGAGCGTTCGGCCTCCGGCCAGAAAGAGCAGCATGCCAAGGAGGCTCGTGAAGACCTCGAGAATGTCATGAAGCAATTCTCAGACGCTGGCTTCCCCGTGGGCTGGAATGCCGTCACGGCCAAAAAATGGACCTGGGGCTGGCAATTGATCCCGACCTTCTTCGAGAGCCTCCTCGGCTGGCTCATGGCGGGTGCGGCGGCAGCACTCGGGGCGCAGTTCTGGTTCGATCTGATGAAGAAAATCATCAACATGCGCGGCACCGGTTCCAGGCCTGATGCCGGACAGAATGCGCCCCTCGGCGAGGCCGGCATGACCGGCCCCATCCCGCCCGCCGGCTACATCGTGGATGGCACGGAGTCCCGTCAGGGGTGAGCAAAAGTGGCAAAACTATCAGTTGCCAACCCGGCAAAAACCGCCGAAAGCCCCGCCGGTCACGTTAACCTGATAAAGGCTAAGTTGTGTGTGGATACATCGGGTTGATGCTTGATGGTCCGTCATACAGCAAGGCGGCACTCGGGAGACGCGCCTCCCTTCAAACACCGTTAAGTTCAGACATGAATACCAAAATGTATGTGGGCAATCTGCCCTTCAGCGCCACTCAGGAGGACATCCAGTCCCTCTTCTCCCAATACGGCTCCGTGACCGACGTCTTCCTCCCCATGGATCGCGTCTCCGGTCGTCCCCGCGGCTTCGCCTTCGTCACGATGGGCACGCCCGAAGAAATGCAGGCAGCCATCAATGGCCTCAACGGCCAGGATTTCGGTGGTCGCAAGCTCGGCATCAATGAAGCACGTCCGAAGGAAGAGCGTCCCGGCGGCTTCGGTGGTGGCGGCGGCGGCGGTGGTCGCGGCGGCTATGGTGGTGGCGGCGGCGGTGGCCGTGGCGGCTACGGTGGTGGCGGCGGCGGCAAAGGCGGCTACAGCCGTGGCAACCGCGACGGCTTCGGCGAAGAAGGCGGCGGCTACTAATCCCCACTCTCCAATCAATCTCACAACGGCATCCTGGAAACAGGATGCCGTTTTTTTATGCCTCACGGATCGTGGGAAGAAGCGGGTGCGGCGCAAAAGCCCGCGGGCTTGCCCCGTTCATGCTGCCCATGAAAATCCTCGCCGTCCTCCTCTGCCTCGCCACCGCCTCGCTGGCCGAGGACACCGTCCAGAGCGCTTTCCAGCGCGGTGTGGACATGTTTTTCGAGGCCAAGCCCAAGGAATCCGTCGAGGCCTTTGATGCTCTTTTGAAGCTGGAGCCACGGGCGAAGCCCGAGCTGTGGCAGCGCGGGCTCTCGCTCTACTACGCCGGGGATTTCAAAGGAGGCCGCGAGCAGTTTGAGACCCATCAGACCTTCAACACCAACGATGTCGAAAACGCCGCCTGGCATTTCCTCTGCGTGGCGAGGGCGGAGAGCGTCGAGGCCGCCCGGAAGGCGCTCATTCCCATCGAGGGAGACAGCCGCGTGCCGATGAAGCAGGTGCACCAGCTCTTCGCTGGCAAGGCCGTGCCGGAGGAGGTGCTGAAGGCCGCCGAGACCGGCGAGGGCAATGACCTGCGCAACCACCGCTGCTATGCCCACCTTTACCTCGGCCTCTATTTTGAAGCCGTGGGTGACAACGGCAAGGCCCGCGAGCACATGGTCAAGGCCGCCACGGACTACAAAATGGATCACTACATGGGCAAGGTGGCCCAGGTGCATGTGAAACTGCGCGGCTGGTGATCCGCGACCTCTTCCAGCCTGCATTTCTCACACACTTTTCAGGCAGCATGTCAGCCTGGGGCCTGTAGGCCAGGTCTGCCTGTAGGCCAGGTCTGTGACCTGTCTTGCCGCCTCGCAGAGGCGGACTCCAGCACCGCCTGGGTGAGAAATGCGGTCTAGGAATGCGTGCCAGCAAGGCTGACGGTTGTTGGGGCCATTCCTGGCCCCGTTCGGACGGGGCAAGAATGCCCCGATTACAGGATGCGGACCATCATTCTCGATGGAACACACCACTATCTACCACCGCTTTTTCGGCGCGGAGAGCCGGCCGCCGATGTGGAAGAGCTTGTCCAGTGAGATGGCACCGGAGCCAAACAGCAGCAGCGTGAAGCCGATGAAGCCATACAGCCAGGCTGCCTCCAGATGGGGCGAACCGAGCCGCGTGAAGACCGCGATGGCTATGATGATCACCGGCAGGAAGACCACGGCGAAGAAGCGTGTTAGAAAGCCGATCGTCCAGCTCAGGCCCACGGCGGCCACCACGAGCGCGGCGGCCGGCGCGGCGAGGTGCGCATAGGGAATGCCCGCCTCGGCGAAGTTCTTCGCCCAGTCCCACTCCTGCTCGCTCCACAGGAAGTGATAGGCGCCCGTGATCGCGGCGATGCCATGCCGCGTCAGCAGCATCACCCCGGTGCCGATGCGCAGCACCGCGATGGTCTTGAAAAGGGCGCTCCAGGGGTTGTGGGACGCGGAAGGATTCTCTCCGTAGTATTCGATCATGCTCGCGACGGGGATCAGATGTCCGGAGAAAGGGTGATCACGTCGCCGGCGCGGAGGTTCCAGTCCTCGTCCGCATGGTCGAGGGAGGTGAAGAAGCGGCGCTGGCCGTCGCGGGCGATGTACACGCCCCGCGCGGTGGACTTCAGGCGGCGGCCGCCGGTCACCACGACCGCCTGCTTCACCGTGATGTCCTCGAAGGCCGGCAGATACTCCGCGGTCTGCACATCGCCGTTGATGCCGATGACGGGCGTGTTCTCGACGGAGAAGATGTGAACTGTCACCGGACGCGAGGTGTAGGCCCGCACGCGGAACACCGCCGTGATCGCCTCCGCGGCCTGTGGCAGCCGCTTGCCGCCCACCTTCGCATAGCCGGCCTCGCCGAGCAGGATGTTCCCGCTGTCGTCCACCATCACGATGCCGCGGAAGACGCGGCTGGGGTCACGGCTGCCCTCATACACTTCCAGGCGCAGCGTGTGGCCGGTTTGCAGCGGATTGCGGGAGTTGAAGGGCACCTCTGGATCGTTGGCATCCACCTGGTCGCTCTCCGGCATGCCGGGGATCAGCTTCGCCACGTCCCGCATGCTCGGCATCTTCAGATTGGGCAGCGGGATGTGGGAGACGACGTTCTTGACGGTCGAGCAGGCGGGAAAAAGCAGGCCTGCGAAAGCGGTGAGGAGGAGGCTGGAGGAGCGCATGGCGATCAGGAGAATGGGCAATCCGGGCCGCCATGATGGACGTGCCCTCCATGATGGCAAGGGCGCAGTGAGGCCAGAGCTGCAGGAAGGCTGGGCTTACGCACCAAAAGCCTGGGAAACGCGGGGCTGTTGGCAGGAATAGACCGGTTCTCAAAATGTCTGTCAGATTCCCGGCGGCGGGGCAGCCTCATTGGCGGCGTCATTCGCTCGTCAGCTATTGTCCCAATAGCCTCCTCGCTCTTTCCTTGCCACTGAAGCCGCCGCGCTCGCCGGTCATTTCAGACATTCTTTTTGAGAAACGGTCTAGAAGCCGGATTGGCAAGCGAATGGAGGCAAGCGAATGATTTCAAGACGGTGCAGCCTGGAATGCTTCATTCGTTTGCCCCCATTCGCTTGCCGAAGGTTTCCCGGCATGATTCCACCTCGAACTGCTATCACCAGTGGCTCATGTCATGCGTAGGCCCTGCGCAGAAAGACGCGGCGGGCTATTTTTTCAGCGTCAGCGTCACCCGGCGCACCTCCGCCACCGTCTTCGCGGGGATGTCCAGCGCCTTCAGCGTCAGCACGCCGCGACCCGCCGGGAGTTTGAGGGTGCCGAGGCTCAGTGATTTGAAGTCCCGCATGTAGCTCTCGCTGCCGCGGGAGGCGCGGTCCTGGTCATCCAGCAGGCGCGGATACCAGCCCGGCGTGACTTTGCCCGTCGTTTTCGATCCGCCGAGACTCAGCTCGATCGTCGAGCCCGCATCTGCCTCCGGGCAGACGTAATCCATCGTCACCTCGTAATCACCCGCGGTATGCACGTCGATGTCCCAGGTCATGAAATCGTCCTTCGAGGCCCAGTTCACGAAATACGAGCAGTTCGGCGCACCGGAGCTGCGCTTCACACCGCCGTGCGGCAGGCCATCGCGGGCCGGCAGCATGGTGATGGGGAATTCCACATAGCCCACCGGGTAGGGCCGGTCGTCCGCAGGCTTCGCCACACCACCGCCGCCCTTGCCCTTGCCGCCCTTCTTCTTGCCATCGGCAGGCGCGGCGGGCGTGTAGGGCCGTCCAAACACCTCCGCGTGCCACTTCGAGCCGGCCTCGGCCAGCTTCGCGACCACCTCCGGCTTCTCCGTGGCGATGTTCTTCGTCTGGTTCGGGTCAGCCACCATGTCAAAGAGACCACCAGCAGCATCGAGACGGTATTGCTGGCTTCTCACACTGAGACGACCGTTGAAGAAATTCATCAGCTCGCGGTTCGGCGCCTCCCATTTGGCCCCCAGAAGCAGCGAGTCAAAGCTCCTGCCATCCAGCGCTTTCGTGCTCACCGGCTTCACGCCCGCGAGAGCGGTGAGCGTGGGCATCAAATCAATCGCGCCGCTGATGTGCGGCACCGTGAGACCCTCTTTGACCTTCCCCGGCCAGCGCAGGTAGCACACGCTTCGCACGCCGCCCTCATCGGTCACCCCCTTCTTGCCCTTCATGCCGCCGTTCCAGCGCGTGGTGTTCGGGCCGTTGTCGCTGAAATAGACCACGATGGTGTTTTCGGCGATTTGCAGCTCGTCGAGCTTCGTGAGCACGCGGCCCACGTTTTCGTCGATGTTGTCCATCATCGCCAAAACCGTGCGGGTCACGTTGATGTCCTCTTT
>JBKCXA010000078.1:0-14876 GCA_046316935.1 Prosthecobacter sp. | reverse complement strand
ACCCAGGCCCGCATCAAGGACCTCGAAACGGCCCTCGCCGCCGAGCAGGGCCGCTTTGCCGCCCTCGAAAAAGCCGTCGAAGCCCACAACTCACGCGCTGCCGACCTCGAAAAGCGACTCGCCGAGGCCCAGGCCTTCGGTTTGAAGGTCAAAGAAGAAGTCGAGTCCAAGGAACTCGAACTCCGCCGCCTCAAAGCCGAGGCCGAGGCCCTTGCCGCCGAGGGCGGGCACGAAAACGAGATCAAAAAAGCCCAGGAAGCCACCCGCGCCGCTGAAGCGAAGGTCGCCCAGCTTCAAAAAAGTCTCTCCGCCTCCGAGGCACGGCTCGCCATGGTCCAAAAGGAATTCATGAGCGCCGTCGGCACCGCCCCGGCAGCCGCCGCGCCTGCCTCGTCCAATCCCGACAAACGCGTCCGCGACCTCGAAGAAAAAATCGCCCAAATGGAAGCCGAGTCCCGCAAAAAGACCCGTGAGGACGGCTACAAGATTGCTGAGCTCGAATACCGCCTCAGCGAGGCGCTCGAAAAAGCGGGTGCTCCCGCCGCCAGCGCGCCTCCGCCTGCGCCTGAGACTCCGGCGAGCTAAAATTTTGGCATTCGCCCGCTGTCTCCGGCGTATAAACGTCCCCCATGCGCCCCGTCCTTTTCGTCGCTTCCGTCCTTTTTGTTCTTCCGGCCTTCGCCCAGACCGAGGCGGATTTCATCACCAACCCGCGTCAGCTCACCTTTGAAGGCCGCCGAGCCGGTGAAGGCTACTTCAACGCCGATGGCACGAAGATGATCTTCCAGTCCGAGCGCGAGGAGGGGAATCCGTTTTATCAGATCTACCTGATGGACCTCGAAACGGGCGATCAAGAACGCATCTCGCCCGGCATGGGCAAGACGACCTGTGCGTGGATTCATCCCGATGGCAAACGCGTGCTTTTTGCCAGCACACACACCGACGCCAACTCGAAGAAGCTTCAAGAAGCCGAGTATGAGGAGCGCAAGAACGCCAAAGTCCGCAAATACTCCTGGGACTACGATGAGCACTACGAGATCTGGGAATACACCCTTGCCGACAAGAAGCTCAAGAACCTCACCAACTCCCGTGGATACGATGCCGAAGGCGGATGGTCGCCGGATGGCAAGAAGATGGTCTTTGCCAGCAATCGCCAAGCTTACGAAACGAAGCTCAGCAAAGAGGACGAAGAGCGCCTGAAGATCGACAAGCAATACTTCATGGAGATCTACACGGCGGATGCCGATGGCTCAAACGTGAAACGCCTCACCGAAGCGCCCGGCTACGACGGCGGGCCGTTTTTCAGCGCCGATGGGAAGCGCATCTGCTGGCGTCGCTTCACGCCGAAGGGCGATGTGGCCGAGGTTTGGAGCATGAATGTCGATGGCAGCGATCAGAAGCCGCTGACGAAGCTCGGCGCGATGAGCTGGGCCCCGTATTTCCATCCCAGCGGCGAGTATTTGATCTTCACCACGAACCTCAACGGCTTCGCCAACTTCGAGCTCTACATCGTCGATGCCGCTGGCAAGCACGATCCCGTCCGCGTGACCACCACGGATGGCTTTGACGGCCTTCCCGTCTTTTCCCCCGACGGCAAAAAGCTCTCCTGGACCAGCGGACGAGCCAGCGGCGGCCAAAGCCAGATTTTCATCGCGGATTGGGAGCATGATCATGCGCGGGTAGCGCTCGGACTGGGTCAAGAGGTCAAAACGGTCAATCAGGTCAAGACGCCGGATTTGAGCACGATGGGCGCGGAGATCGCCGAAGCGGATTTGAAGCAGCACATCTCGTATCTGGCCTCCGACGAGCTCGGTGGCCGTATGACGGGGACGGATGGCGAAAAGCTAGCCACGCAGTATTTTGCCGATGTGGCGAAGCAGATCGGCCTCGCGCCCTTCGGCGATGACAACACCTACTTCGACAACTTCGACTTCACCGCCGGTGTCGCCCTCGGTGAAGGCAACTCCTTGATGCTTCTTGACCAATCCTTGACCGTTGACCAAGACTGGAAACCCCTCTCCTTCTCCCAAAACGGCGAAGTGAAGGCCGCTAAGATCGTCTTCGCCGGTTACGGCATCGAAACGCCCGAATCGGCCTCCATCGAGACCTATTCGAGCTATGCGCATCTCGACGTGAAGGACAAATGGGTGCTCGTTTTCCGCTATTTGCCGGAAGGCATCACGCAGGAGCGTCGCAATGAATTGAGCCGCTACTCCAGCCTGCGCTATAAGGCCCTCACCGCACGCCAGAAGGGCGCTCGCGGCCTCATCGTGGTCAGTGGGCCGAACTCCAAAGTCGTGCAGCAGCTCGCGCCGATGACCTTTGATGCCTCGCTGGCCTCTAGCGGCATCGCGGCCATCAGCGTGACCGATGCGGTGGGCGACAAACTGCTCGCCGGCACCGGCAAGACGCTCAAAGAACTCCAAGACAAGCTCGATACCGGCGATCTCATGGGTGGCATCGACTGCAAAGGCACGCTCGCGGCCAACATCGTCATCCAGCAAGAGAAGAAGAAGGGCCGCAACGTGCTCGCGGTGCTGCCTTACGGTCAGCAGCCTGATCCACACGTCGCGCCGCTCATCGTCGGCGCTCACATTGATCATCTCGGCAGCAGTGGTGGCTCCAACTCACGCGCCAAAGGCGATGAGGTGAACAAGATCCATCACGGAGCCGATGACAATGCCTCCGGCGTCGGCGGTGTGCTCGAAAGCGCCCAGTGGCTGGCCGATTTGAAGAAGCAGGGCAAACTCACGCTGAAACGCGACATCATCTTCGCCGCGTGGAGTGGCGAGGAACTCGGTTTGCTCGGCAGCAATCACTTTGTCGAGGCCTACGCCAAGATGATCAAGGGCGATGCCAACGCCAAGCTCACCGGCATGTTCGCCGCGTGCCTGAACATGGACATGATCGGCCGTTTTCAGAAGGCGCTCGTGCTCCAGGGCCTCGGCAGCAGTTCGCTGTGGGCGAAGGAGATCGAAAAGCGCAATGCGCCCATCGGTTTGCCGATCACGACGCAAAACGACGCCCATCTGCCGACCGACAGCACCGCGTTCTATTTGAAAGGCATCCCCACGTTGAATGCCTTTACCGGATCGCACGCCGATTATCACATGCCGAGCGACACCGCCGACAAGATTGACTACCCGAACGCCGCGAAGATCACCAAGCTCATGGGACTCATCACCCGCGGCATCGCCACCGCCGACGCCGCGCCCGATTACATCGCCATGGAGGCACCGAAGAACTCCGGCGTGCGCACCGGCCTGCGAGCCTACCTCGGCACCATCCCCGACTACGCCCAAGGGGATACCAAAGGCGTGAAACTCAGTGGCGTCTCCCCCATCGGCCCAGCGGCCAAAGCCGGCGTCAAAGCCGGTGACATCATCATCAAACTCGGCGGCAAAGACATCGCGAACATCTACGACTACACCTACGTCATGGGCGATCTCAAAATCGGCAAGGAGACGACGATCACTGTGCAGCGTGAAGGCAAAGACGTGGATTTGAAGATCACGCCGGGGTCGCGGGATTGATCTGGAGTGGCGACGACTCGTCGCTACTCCCGTGCGAGGCGGATGCTTTTCACCTTCATCCAGGCGTCTTTCTCCGCTAGGCCGACGGGATCCAGGCGCAGGCGGATGAGGCCGCCGCGGTAGGCGGGATGGTCGGCGAGGCGGATGACGTGGCGGTGCAATTCGCCATCGGCGATGAGAGGGAAGGAGAGGATGTTTTTGGAGCCGAATGAAGGTTCGCCAAGTGCCTGCCACATGATGACGCCCTGCTTTTGCGTCGTGTGAAATGCTGCTTCGAGGATGAGCATGGGAGCATCTTCAGCATGCCAGAAGGTTTGAGGGCTGATGAGATAGGGATCGTCCTTGTCGAAGAGGACTTGGAGATGGTCCTGGATGGGCCAGCCAGTGTCGCGGGCGTTTTGATGATGCCAGCCCTGGCGGTCGCGGGTGAAGGTCCACGCGGGCAGGTCCTTGGGGCGGTGGAGAGAGGCACGTTGCCGGATTTCATCGAGGGAACCGAGCAGCAGCTCGTAGTGATATTCATACACGATGTCGTGATCGAGGATCTCCTGTGCCTGGCCGGCGAGATAGCCGGTGCTGTTTCCACGCGTGTCATTCGGTCCCGGTTTGCCGGCGAAGCCACCGGTGAAGTGCACCCGGCCTGGGGTGATGAGGCCGAGGCCGTGGTTTGATTCATCGAGCAGGGCGGCCCAGCCTTCGGTGCCTGTCCAGAGGGACCATGGATGCCTGCCTTGCGGCGCAGGGGCCGCAGTGACGGCATCACCGGTGAATGGGCGGGAGCCCTGATAGCTGATCACGCGATGAAACGAAGCATTCGCATACACGGCGGGCAGTTCCTGGAGCCGGGCAGGGTATGGAGTGTGATCTTCGCGGGCATTGTTTAGCCGGGCGCGGGCCTTCACGACCGGTCCTTCGAGGGTGAGCCATACCTCAAAGGTGCAATCACCCGGCACGTTGTTCAGCGGCCACTGCATCGGTCGGCAGGTGAGATGGATCTCGCGGCCGTTGTTTTCATGGTAGAGCACTTTGGAGGCGTTTTTGAAGTCATCGCCGGTCTGGATGGGATTCCAGCCGATGTGATGCCAGTGCGCGGCGGGTTTCTGGCCCTTTGCCTCGAAGGGCACCGGGCCGCCATAAAACGAAAGCTGCACCTGGCGTCCGAGGTCAAAGTTGTTGATCACATTCGCGCCGTCCTTCACCGAGGCGAGAAAGGTGATCGCCCCGCCGAGATCGAGGTCCACGCCGAGCTTGAGGCGCTCGTTTTGGATGAAGCTCATGTTCTCTGCCTGCAAAGCCTTGGTGGCGAGCAGAGCAGTGACGAGGAGCTGGAGGGCCTGGCGCATGGCCGGGGGAATAGGGAGTGGATCACTCCCACTCGATGCTCGCCGGCGGTTTCGTGCTGATGTCGTAGAGCACGCGGTTCACGCCTTTGACGCGGTTGAGGATCTGGTTGGAGGTGTTGGCTAGCACTTCATAGGGCAGGCGGACCCATTCAGCGGTCATGGCATCCTCGGAAATGACGGCGCGGAGGCTGATGGCCTGCTCGTAGCTGCGTTCGTCGCCTTTGACGCCCACGGTTTTCACCGGAAGCAGCGCGGCGTAGGCCTGCCAGGTCTGCTCATACCAGCCGCTTCGGCGGAGTTCGGCGATGAAGATGGCATCAGCCTGCTGCGTGATGGCGACGCGCTCGGCGGTGATTTCGCCGGGAATACGAACGGCGAGGCCGGGGCCGGGGAAAGGATGACGCCACAAGGCGCGATGCGGGATGCCTAGGCTGGCACCGAGGGCGCGGACCTCGTCTTTGAAGAGCTCGGCGAGCGGTTCGAGCACCTTGCCCTCCTCCTTGAGCTCCATGATGCGATCGACGCGGTTGTGATGCGTCTTGATCTTGCTGGCAATGCTGCCGCTGGTGGCGCTCTCGATCACGTCCGGATACAAAGTGCCCTGCGCGAGCAACTCGACGTTGTCGGCCACTTTCCAGAACTCCTCGACGAAGAGCGTGCCGATGATGCGGCGTTTCTGCTCGGGATCGGTGACGCCTTTGAGCGCACCGAGGAAGATGGCGCTGGCATCGATCTGCTCGATGGGCACTCCGACTTCGTCGAAGAGCGCTTTGACCTCCGCGGCCTCGTTCAGGCGCATCATGCCGGTGTCGATGAAGATGCAGCGCACCTTCACGCCGGCCTTCGCGAGCAAGACGGCGAGCACGGTGCTGTCCACGCCGCCGGAGACGCCGCAGATGACCTCGCGGTTGCCGACCTCCGCTTTGATGCGGTCGAGCATCTGGGCCTTGAAGGCTTCGATGTCGAAGGCGGCGAGTTTCGCGCCGCTCTTGGTGAGGAAGTTTTTCAGGATGGCCGTGCCCTCGTGCGAGTGCGTGACCTCCGGGTGGAACTGAATGCCCCAGCAGCGGTCGGACCATTTCAGTGCCACCGGGACGGCGTCCTCATTCGTGGCGATGATTTTGGTGGTGCTTCCGAGATTGGCGCAGGTGTCGCTGTGGCTCATCCAGACCTGCGACTCATGCGAGATGCTGCTGAAGAGGTCCTCGTGATCGGTGACGACGAGCTTAGCGGGGCCATACTCGCGGGTGACGCCGGGCTTCACGGTGCCGCCGTGCTTGATGTTGAGAAGCTGCATGCCGTAGCACACGCCGAGCACGGGGACGCCAAAGGACATCAGCTTGTCGAAATCGACATCGGGCGCGTCTTTCTCCGAGGTGCTGCGAGGGCCGCCGGAAAGGATGATGGCACCGGGGGATTGCAAATTCGCCAGCTCGGCCGGCGGATACAGGTGCGAGACAAAGCCGAGCTCGCGCACGCGACGGACGATGAGCTGGGAATACTGGGAGCCGTAATCGAGGACGGCGACTTCTTGGGGCGTCATGGGGAAGGCGCAGCCTTTACGAAGACCGGCGGCCCATGCAAGCCTGAGCAGCGGGCGCGGTCGGTTAATGCTTCACCTCACCTTCCGGACCGTGGGTGGGCGGGCGGAAGAACAGGGCCAGAAGCACGATGCCAGCCAGCGCCATGCCGGTGGGCACCAGGAAGAGCTGCTTGTAGTCCACTTCGCCATTCGTGGTGTAGCGGGCGACGAGCTGCGGGAAGAGCTTGCTGGCCACGACCATGCCGACACCGAGGATGAGCAGGTTAAAGAGGCCCTGGGCGCTGGTGCGCACATCTTTCGGGAAGACCGCGTCCACGAAGATGTAAACGGTGACGAAGAAGAAGGCGTAGCAAATGCCGTGAAGGACCTGCACGGCGATGATCAGCCACTGGCTGTCTGGAGTGCCGAAGAAGGCGAAGATGCCGAAACGCGCCGCATGGCCGACGATGCCGAGGATGAGAGTGGTCTTCCAGCCGAGCTTTTTGAGGACTGTGCCGAGGATGAGCATGGTGACGATCTCCGCCACCTGGCCGATGCTGCTGACGACCATGCTCATGTTTGCGGAGATGCCGACTTTTTGCAGGAAGCCGTCGATCACCACGAAGTAGCCGTTGTGGATGGTGGAGTCGATGAAGGTCACCAGGAACAGCACGAGCACGAAGGGATTGCCGAGGAGTTTGAGGGCCTTGAGCCAGGCGGCCTTGTCCATGCCGTCCACGTCCTTGCGCGGGGGAGTGTGTGGAAGAGTGAGGCTGAAGGCGGCCAAAATGAAGGAGATGATGCCAGCGACGATGAAGACCCACTTGGTCTCCGATGCACCGGCCTTTTCGCTGAGCAGAAAGATGAAGGGCCAGCTGACGATGATCCAGCCGATGGTGCCGCCCATGCGCACAAAGCCGAAATCCTTCGCCGGGTCCTTCAGATTGGCGAAGGCCAGCGAGTTGGTCACGGAAATGGTCGGCACATAGAGCAGACAGTAGGTGACGAAGCAGCCGAAGAACGGCCAGAAAGACGTCTGAAAGGCCGTGGCGATGAGGGCGATGCCTCCCACGACATGCGAGAAGGCCAGAAAGCGTTCCGCGGAGAAATTGCGGTCGGCGAACTGGTTGCTGAAGAAGATGCCGAGAATGGAGGCGATGCCGAAGGAGCTGCCCACGAGCCATTGCTGGTCCGGCGTGAAGCCCAGCATGCCCATGTAGGAGAAGATCTTGATCTGCCACGCTCCCCAGATGGCGATCTCGAGGATCATCATGAGGAAGAGTTTGATTTTGATGGAGCTGCCAGCGGTGTCGGTCATAAGAGGGCGCGAGGCTAGGGAGAGGCGCTTTGATTGGCAAGGCAAAAGAGAAGCGGCAGGCCCTTGCGAGCCTGCCGCCTGAGAGAATCTTCCGTGACGGAGATCAGCCGAAGACCTGGGTCACGGGCTGGCCCTTGTCCACGACGGTGAAGGGACGCTTCGAGGGGCTGTAGAGCACGGTGTCCATCGGCAGGCCGAGGGCGTAGGCGATGGTGGCGTTGAAGTCCGGCACGCTGACGCTGCCTTCGACGACCTTGTGGCCGTTTTCATCTGTGGCGCCCCAGACCTGGCCGCCGCGCACACCGCCGCCAGCGAGCACGCAGCTGAAGCCGGGCGCGTGATGGTCGCGGCCGTCGTTCGCATTGATCTCCGGCGTGCGGCCGAACTCCGTGGCGAGCACGACGAGGGTCTCTTCAAGCAGCCCGCGGGACTGAAGGTCTTGCAGCAGCGTGCTCAGCGCGGCGTCGAGCTCGTCGGCCAGCTCGGGCACGCGGGTGAAGTTCGCATTGTCCGTGTCCCAGGAGCCAAAGGTGACCTCCACAAGTCGCACGCCGTGCTCGACGAGGCGGCGGGCCAGCAGGCAGCCCTGGCCGAAGCGGTCGCGGCCATACTTTTCGCGGAGTTTGTTGTCCTCGGCGTCGAGGTCGAAGGCCTTCAGCTCCTCGCTCTTCATCATCTTGATGGCGTCGTCATACATGTCGCTGTAGGCGCGGACGTTTTTGACGTTGTAGGTGGCGGCAAATTTGGCGTCGAGCTGCTTGGCCACCTGGAGGCGGTCGAGCATGCGGCCCTCGGTGAACCACGAGTTTGTGCGCACAGGGGCGATGCCGCCCTCGGGATCGTTGATCATGAGCGGGGCGAATTTGGCCTCGAAGAAGCCCGCGCCGGGGTGGCGGCTGTCATTGCCGATCATGACCGAGCCGGGCAGGGTAGGATTGCCGCGGCCCTGGAATTTTTCGAGCCAGGCGCCCATGGATGGGTGCTTGATGCTGCTGCGCTGGGTGTAGCTGGTGCGCTGGTAGTACTGGCCCTGCTCGTGGGCACCTTGGGTGGAGTTCATGCCGCGGATGATGGCGATCTTGTCCGCCTGGCGGGCCATGAGGGGGAGATTTTCGCTGAGGCGGATGCCATCGACGTTGGTGTTGATGGTCTTGGTGAGGCCCATCACGTCCTTGTTCTCCGGCTTCGGGTCCCA
The DNA here is from genome assembly GCA_046316935.1 of Prosthecobacter sp. Lineage (GTDB taxonomy): Bacteria > Verrucomicrobiota > Verrucomicrobiia > Verrucomicrobiales > Verrucomicrobiaceae > Prosthecobacter. Next base: position 5,965 of record JBKCXA010000078.1, on the reverse strand, counting down.
AGTGTCGAGGTGGGACATGCCGCCGGTCATGTAGAGGTAGATCACATTTCGGGCGGTGGCGGCCTGCTTCAGCGGGGAGGTGCCCAGGCCGGGCGCGGCGATCACGCGGGAGGCGCTGACACCGAGGAAGGTGCTCGCGGCGGTGGTGATGAAATGGCGACGGGACAGGTCGGAGTTCATGGGGTGCGGTTTTTTGGGGGGGATGCGCGGCCTGAAACGCAGGCGGTCTGCCTAGATTGCACAAAAATTGGGTTTTGGGCGCGGAGACGGCCCCGCGGTTGCAAAGATCGGTTTGAACGCCCGGGCCATCTGCCGCATAGGCAGCACCGCCCTCCCATGAATTTCAGCACCGTCAGCGCCCTCGTCCTGCGCTATCTCTTTCTCTACACCCGCACCCCGATGCGCATGGTGGAGCTCGTTTTCTGGCCGGTGGTCGATCTGGTGGTGTGGGGGAATGTGACGGTTTTCATCCAAAAGAACACGAACCCGGAATTTGGCAGCTATGTCCTGTTTTTCCTCGGCGGCATGATCTTGTGGGACATCATGTTCCGCGCCCAGCAGGGCGTGGCGATCTCGTTTTTGGAGGACGTGTGGACGCGGAACCTGCTCAATATTTTCGTCGCTCCAGTCCGCACCGTGGAATACGTCAGCGCCACCTTCATCGTGGGCCTGCTGCGCATCGCGGTGACGGCCGTGGTGCTCAGCCTCATCTCGTGGTTTGGCTACTCCTTTAACATCTTCCAGCTTCATTGGTGGCTGATCCCTTTCTTCCTCAATCTGATGCTCTTTGGATGGTCGCTCGGCATGATCTCCACGGCCCTCATTCTGCGCTGGGGCCAGGCGGCGGAGTCCCTCGCCTGGGCCATCCCCTTCTTCTTCCAGCCGGTGGTGGCGGTTTTTTACAATGTGAATGACATGCCCGCATGGTCCCGGCCCATCGCCTGGTGCTTCCCGCCGACCTACATCTTTGAAGGCATGCGGGAGGTGATGAAGACCGGGTCGATGAACTGGAACTACCTCTGGTATTCCGCCGCTCTGAACATCGTCTTCATGGCCCTCGCCGGCTGGCTCTTCCTCTGGATCCTCAATCTCACCCGCAAACGCGGCCTGCTGACGAAGTTTGCCACGCAGTGAGCGTTAACAAGGCCGCCATGCCCGCCAGCGTCCACCTCGTCATCCCCTGCTACCGTGAGAGCGGGCGCATTGGGCCGTTCCTGGCGGAGCTTTGTGAGAGGCTCACACCGCTCGGCGGTGTCACGATCCGTGTCGTGGAGGATGGCTCGGATGAGGAGGAAAAACAACGCATGCGGGCCATCATCGACGCCCAGCGGTCAAAAACGCCTTTTTTGCTCGAGCCGCTCTTCCTGCCGCAAAACCTCGGCAAAGGCGGGGCGGTTTACGCCGCCTGGAACGAGGAGAGAAACGCTGAGTGGCTGGCTTTCGTCGATGCGGATGGCGCTTGTTCCGCCGAGGAGGCCGCCCGGCTCATCCTGATGGCACGTGAGGCTCCGCCGCAGACCGCGCTGTTTGCTTCACGAATTAAAATGCTCGGCAAAACCGTGCATCGGGACCTGAGCAGGCATCTCCTCGGCCGCGTGTATGCCACGCTGGTCTCCGAGTTGCTCGACATTCCCGTGTATGACAGCCAGTGCGGCCTCAAACTCGTGCCGAGGGCCTGTTTTGAACGCATCGCATCGAGGCTCATCATTCACGGATTCGCCTTTGATGTCGAATTGCTGGCCTTTCTGCTCGATTCCGGCTGCGCGGTCCATGAAGTGCCCATCTCATGGCATGAGACACCCGGTGGCAAAGTGCGCCTGCTGCGTGATTCCTTCCTGATGGCCCGCGACGTTTGGCGGGTGCGGCAGCGTCGCGGTGCTTGAAGATTCGGAGACACCGCTTGTCACCGCATCCCCGCACTCCATGCTCCGCGTCTTATGTTTGATGTCCGTGACAAGCCCCAGCAGGTGGAGAAAGCCTTCCTCATCGGCGCGTATTTCGACCGCCGCCGCAAAGAGGAGGCGCAGGCCTTGCTCGATGAGCTGGGCGAGCTCGTCCGCACGCTCGGCATCAACATCGTGGGCAGCCAGCTCGTCTTCGCCCGCGAGCACACCGCCCGTTACCTCATCGGCAGCGGCAAAACGAAGGAACTCACCGATCAAGCCAAAGCCCTCGGGGCGGATTGCATCGTCTGGGACAATGAACTCAGCCCCGCCCAGCAGCGAGCCTGGGAATCCGAAGGCGACATCTGCGTCATCGACCGCCACGAGGTCATTCTCGACATCTTCAACATGCGTGCCCGCACGCGTGAGGCACGCCTCCAGGTGGAGCTGGCACGCCTCGAATACTCCATCCCGCGCCTCACCCGCATGTGGGCTCACCTTGACCGCCAGGGCGGTGGTGCCGGGGGTGGCAAAGGCGGTGCCGGAGCCGCTCGTGGTGAAGGTGAAACCCAGCTCGAAACCGACCGCCGCCTCGCCCATCAGCGCCTCGACCGCGTGAAGGCGGAACTCGATGATGTGCGCCGCGTGCGTGACACCATGCGCAAGGAACGCAGCCGAGTGCCCGTGGCCCATGCCGCCATCGTCGGCTACACGAACGCGGGCAAATCCTCCCTCCTCAACAAGCTCACCGCCGCCGATGTGCTGGCCGAGAACAAGCTCTTTGCAACGCTCGACACCACCACGCGGCGCATGGAACTGCCGGATGGCCAGTCCTTGCTCGTCACTGACACCGTCGGCTTCGTGCGAAACCTCCCGCACGACCTCGTGCAGTCCTTCCGCGCCACGCTGGAGGAATCTGTGCTGGCTGATTTCCTCATCCACGTCGTCGATGCCAGCTCGCACGAGGCTTTGAAGTTCTACCAAACGACCACCGAGGTGCTCGCCGAGCTCGGTGCGGGTGAGAAGCGGGTCCTCCTCGTGCTCAACAAGATCGATCTCGTCGATGACACCCGCATGAACGAGCTGCGGCGCGAGTTTCCCGATGCCATCGCCATCTCCGTAAAGACCGGCCTCGGCCTCGAGGACCTCTTCCACCGCCTGCACGACTTCATGATCGACCGCGTCGTGCGTCTCGATCTCGATCTCCCCCTTGATCGCATGGACCTCGTGGCCCTCGCCCATCAGGAAGGCAAGGTTTTGACCGAAGACTACGAAACCGGCCGCGCCCGCGTGCAATGCGTGGTGCCGAAGCGGATCGAGAGTCGCTACGCGGGATACACGTTGTGAACGGTGGTTTCATACCACGCTCTTCCGGCGGATGTCGATCAACTCGGTGACCTTGGCTTTTTCGAGGCGCTCCATGAGGGCGTCCGCGCCATGCTTCAGCTTGAAGGCCATCTCAGCGGCGGTGAGCGGCAGGAGCGCATGAAAATGGATCGTCCTCAGCGGCGGGACGAGCAACTCGTGAAACTCGACACTCGTCGTGAGCGGCGGCACAAGCATGAAGCCGGTGAAGCGGGTGTTTTCCGCCAGCGGCTCAGGCGGATCGCCGTTCGGGATCGTGTGCGCGACGCTGAGCCAGGTCTCATACTCGTGCGGGAAACGGGCCAGTGTCTTCAACCAGCGCACCGGCCAGTAGTTACGCTCGTCTTTGAAGGCCTCCGTCGTCAGCGGCCAGTCCGGCGGCAGGCACAGCATCAGCTCGGCATACTTCCAGTCTTCCGCGCCTTCAGGGGCGTTCATCGGCAGATCGCTCATGCCGCTGGTGACGAGCGTGTAATAGGGCCGCTCCGGTCGCGGCGGCACGACATGCACATCGATGTGCACGATGTCGGACACGATCTCATGCCACACGTTTTCGATCTTCCCAATGTGCTCGGCCACATGGTCGTCGATGGCCTGGAGATTCGACTCGCTCATGTCCGGCGGCCCAAAGGTGGGCGCTGCACGCGGCTTGTGCCGGTAAATCGTGCTGCCGCCGTCCGTCACCTCGCTGGCACGTTCTTCATGCGAAGGCTGGTGGGCCCGGCGCAGCCAGAAAAGCTCTCCGTCGTAAATCTCGCCCGAGGAGATGATGGTGAGCTTCGCCTGTCTGGCATCATCACCGCCCCAACGAACCGTCAAAACGCCGTCTTCAATCGTGAACCAGCCCTCCTGCTCACCATCATAGACTGGTGCATCGCTGATGGGCTGTCCGTCCTTCATCGGCCGCATCCGCAAAATCATCCGGCAGCGTCCATCAGCCTCAAATTGCCACTCCTGCCGCGTCATGAGAGTGGCCAATGAGCTTCTGCTCTCGACGGACACCTCTTGCTCAAACTCCCCCGCCCACTCGCCGGCAATCGACTCGGCGGTGGCGTCCAGCCAAGGTTCGGGCGGACCATCGCGTTTGATCGTTTCAAGCCAGGCTTTTTGCTGGGCGATGCGATCTTCCGAGAAGCCTCGCCGCACCACGCGTTCCTTCACCCGTCCCTGCCATGGAATGCAGAGATCAGACGGCCAGAAGCTGCCCGGGATGATCAGCACATCGTGCACCTTTTCCGCGAGCACGAGCAGTGGCACGAAGCGTCCACCGAGTGCCTCATCTGGCAAAAAGGCCCGGTGAGCCCAAAAGCTCGACACATGGCACTGCATGCCGTGACTTAGCGATTCAGGCACCGCGAGCCCAAACGCACGATCTGTCTCCTGCCGGAGATGCTCGATGATGCCACGCTGATCCTCCGAGAAATCCGACAGCTCTTTGTCGGCTACTTTGGCCTCAAACAAGGCATCGGCGATCTCGGGCAGCCTTTCCATCGCCTCCTCATCCGTGGCGGTGAGCGAGTAAATCACATCACCGGGCAGATCATCGGCACCTGGCGGGTAGAGCGCCTCATTCGCCATCACGATGTAGCCCCACACGATCCGCCCGCGACGCCAGATGTCCTTTTGGCGCAGCAGCGTGTCGAGCATCGGCTCCTGCTGCACCGTGAGCCCGCGAAGGCTTGGTGGAATGGGAAACAACCGTCCGCCCCATCCAAAGCCCATGAATCCGATGCGCCGAGGCTCGTGGCCCAGTTTCTGACGAATGTGATCGAGGGCTTTTTCCATGGCGGTGAAGGCTTGGTGACTCGTTTAATCCCTCAGCACCTCCGTCGGGCATTCGGGCAATGAGGCCAAAAAGGCGCGGCCGTAGGGCTTGGTGAGGATGCGGTTGTCGAGGATGGCGCAGATGCCGGTGTCGCTGGCGTTGCGGATGAGGCGGCCGACGCCTTGACGGAGTTTCAGGATGGCCTCGGGCACGCTGTATTCGGAGAAGGCGTTCATGCCCTGCGCCTCCAGATGCTCGATGCGGGAGGCGGTGATCGGATGATCGGGCACGGCAAAGGGCAATCGCGTGATGATGACATTGCTCAATGATTCGCCGGGCACGTCCACACCGGTCCAGAAGCTGTCGGTGCCGCAGAGGACGCTGTGCGTGTCGTTCTTGAACTCGGCGAGCATTTGATGCCGCGGCATGCCGCGACCTTGCACGAGCAAGCGCCAGCCTTGCTTCGAGCAGTGAGACTCCAGCTTGTCGGCGAGCGAGGTCATCTGGCTGTAGCTGGTGAAGAGCACGAAAGCGCGGCCTTTGCTCAGATCGAGGAAGTGACAGATCCAGTGCAGCAGGCGGTCGAGATAGCCTGGATCGCTAGGCTGCGGCATTTTTTGCAGCAGGTAGAGCGTCATCTGCCGCCGGAAGTCGAAGGGGCTCTCGATGCAGGCAGCGCGGGCTTCATCAGCGCCCACGCGATTGCGGAAGTAGCGCAATTCCTCGTCGTGACCGATGCCGAGCGTGGCGCTGGTGAAGACGCAGGCCTTCCGGCTGGCGAAAAAGATTTGTCGAAGCCTCGGCGAGACATCCACCGGCGCGGTGTGGAGCGAGATGATGTTCTTTTCCGGCCCGGTGCGCTCAACCCAGTGGACGTGGTCCTCCTGCTCCTGGTCCAAATACATCTTCAACCCGGCTCCGACGGCCCTCAGACGTTTCGCGAGGTCATGCA
>JBKCXA010000077.1:0-4198 GCA_046316935.1 Prosthecobacter sp. | reverse complement strand
TCCGCGATGACGATGCTTACCTGCGAATCCGTGAGCGCATACTCCCACTCCGATTCGGTCGCCGACAAGCAAATCGGCAGCTTGATGCCGCCCGCCCGCCAGATGCCCCACTGTGAAGCGGTGTATTCAAATCCTGGCGACACCAGCAACGCCACGCGGGCCTCCTGCAGATCGTTTTGATCACCCAACAACGCCGACGCAATCTCCGCCGAGCGATCCAAAAGTTGGTAATACGTGTGCGAAGCCTCCTGCGTGCGAAACGCAGTGCGGTCGGCAAACGAGCGTGCTCGGGCGATGAAGGGAAGGTCAGGCATGGGTGGAATGGCTTCTGGCTACAGCGAAGTTGCAGAAAAATCCATCTCGCCTTTCATGACGATCCAGTGGCCGGGGAAGGTGCAGATGTAGGGGTATTTGCCTTTCGCGGTCGGCGCGGTGAAGCGCAGCACCTCGCGGTCGCCTTGGTTGAGCATCTTGGTTTTGTGCAGGATCTTCGGGGAGTCGGGGATGAAGCCTTTGGCGAAGCCGTCGGGCGTTTTGGCCATTTCGTTGCCAGCCATGCCGACTTCGTCCGCCGCGCCGGGCTGGACGATGAGGAGATTGTGCGGGGTGACGTCGGGATTTTCGAAAACGAGCTTCACGGGGGCTCCGGGGGCGACTTTGAACTCGCGCAGGTCGTAGAGCAGGCGCTCGGGGATGGTCTTGATGGTGATGGTTTGCAGGCCGGGCTGCGCATCGAAGGGGTTCGGCGGCTCGGGCTTCTTCTTTTTCGCCATGAGCGCGGGTTTGGTGGGCTCGCTGTCTTTGAGGAATTTTTCGAGTTCGGGATGCTTCGCCAAGAAGGCGGTGTTGCCCTTCCAAAGCGGCTGCAGCGTATGGCTGTCGAGCGAGGTGCGCAGCGCGTAGGTGAGGTAAGGGTCCATCGGGTGCTTCAGCAGATCGAGCGCGGCCTCCAAGGCCTCCGGCGTGCCGATGTAACTGGCCGCGATGGCCGCTTCGAGGCGGACGAGGCCGCTGGAGTCGTTGGCGGCCGAGCGGAGGGCTTGCGCATCACTTTTCCAGCGCATCATGCGCACATAAGCAGCGCGGAATTTTGGATCAGTCAGATCAAACCGATCCGTCTCATCATTTTTCCAGATCCCCAGCCACGCAAACTCCAGCGTCTGCTGCGCTTGCGTAGATTCTGTGGCAGGCAGCTTGCCGCGCCCTCTCAACTCCACCTTCGCCCGATACCGCGTGCGGTAGTTCTCGCTCTTCAGCAGGTCGAGCAGCTCGGGGATGCTCGCGCCGGCGATCTTGGGTGCTTCTTCGAGTTTTTGATCCTTCGCGGTGATGCGCCAGATGCGGCCGGATTTTTTGTCGCGGCGGGTGTCGCGGAGGGAGTATTGGGCGTGGCCTTTGACGGGGTTGTACCAGTCGGCGATGTACATCGCGCCGTCGGGGCCTTGTTGGATGTCCACGGGGATGAAGCTCAAATTCGTGCTCTGGAAGACGATGCCGACTTTCTTTTCCTCGAAGTGCGTGTCGTGCTCCACCCACTCGTGCAGCTCGACTTCGTTGGTGGGCTTGTAGCGCACGCGCATGAAGTGTTTTTTGTCGCGCAGGTCTTTGGGCCAGTGGCTGCTGGTGAGGAATTCCTGGCCGCAGGTGCCGCTGTAGGCGGGGAAGTAGTTGCCGGCGGGGATGTGGATGTCGGGGTAGGGCGCATTGAGCGCATGCACGGCGCTGGCGAAGACGGGATGGCTGCCGACGTGGAAGCCCCAGTCGTCGAAGGTGATGCCCCAGGGGTTCGTGCTCATGTAGCTGCCAAAGGCGAGCAGGCGGCCGGTGGCGGGGGTGTAGCGGAAGAAGCTGCTCTCGCGGGCGCGGACGGGGCCGTAGGGCGTCTCGACCTGGCTGTGATGGAAGATGCTCTCGCGGAAGATGAGATCGCCCTCGGGGCTCCAGACGAAGTCGTGCAACGCGTGGTGGCTGTCCTCGGTGCCGAAGCCGGTGAGCAGCTTTTCGCGGTGATCGGCCTTGCCGTCGCCATCGGTGTCTTTGAGGAAGGTCAGATGCGGCTGGTCGGAGACGAAGACGCCGCCATTACCGAACTCAAAGCTGAGCGGAATGGCGAGCTTGTCGGCCCAGACGCTGCATTTGTCGGCGCGGTGGTCGCCGTTCGTGTCTTCGAGGATGAGGATGCGGTCCTGCGGTGCCTCGCCGGGCATGATTTGCGGGTAGGTGGTGCTCGTGCTGACCCAGAGGCGGCCTTTGGCATCAAAACGAATGGCGATGGGCTTCACGAAGAGCTCTGGGAAGTCTTCCTCGGAGGCGAAGAGGCTGACTTCAAAGCGTGGATCGATTTTGAAGGCCTTCAATTCATCGGCGGGAGAGAGCCATTCGTTGATGGGGCGGTCTCCGGTGATGGTGGGGAGGGGATCGGTGTTCGAGTCGTCCACCCCAAGGAGCGGCGGTTTTGAACCGCCGTCTTTCGGCGCTTGAAAAGCGCCGTTCCTTGCTGCCTCCCAAATGGCCGCATCGCGGTTTTCGGTCATCTGGAGGAGCTTTTTCAGCTCGCCGGGGAAGTTCACGACGCCATACGGCTCCATGCGGCCGCCTTTGATGTAGTAGTAGTTCAGCGGGCGGTAGTGCTGGAAGAACTTGTCCTCCTTTTCGACCACGGCAGCGCGGACGGCTTCGTTGAGCTTCGGTGGCGTTTCCTGCGTGAGCTGGTTGTAGAGGCGCTCGGCGAAGGCGGCGTAGCCTTCGCGGTTGAGATGCACGCCGTTGGTCGTCTTCGGGGTCGAATCGGTGAAAACATCCGCAAAGGCCACTTTCTCGGCCACGGCGACCTTTTTCATCGCGTCGGTGTAGAGCTTGATTTGCGCGTTGAGGTGCTCGTGCGGCTTTTCGGCGGCGGTGGGGCTCACGAGGACGATTTTCGGCTCGGAGGTGCCGTTGTAGCGATGGCTCTTCAGTTCGATCAAGAAGGCTTTGAGGAGTGTTTCGAACTCGGCGAGACCCTTTTCGCCTTTGAAGCTCTCGTTGAAGCCGAAGGCGGCGAGGATGACGTCCGCCTTGTGCTCGGTGAGGTGCTGGTTGAGGTCGCCAAAGCCATCCGGGCGGGGGCGGAGTGCCACTTCATCGGCGGACCAGCTGAGGTTGCGGAAGACGAGCTTCTCCCCGGCAAAGCGCTGGTGCATGAGGGCCTCAAACTGCCCGTCGTCGCGCATGCGGTCGAAGAGCGAATTCCCGATGAGGGCGATGCGGGTGCCGGGTTTCAACTCCAGCGGAAGCTGGGAGAAAGCGGGAACGGCAAGCAGGAGGCTGAGGAGGAGGCGCTTCATGAGATGGGAGCGTCTCAGACGGGCGGAGAAGGTTTCATGTTTCAAGTTCCAGGTTTCAAGATGGAGCGTGCCCTGGAACTTGGGCGCATCGCCGACACCGGTGTCGAGGCCGGGAAGAGAGCTCTCCGAACGGAGAATACCCTCCGGCACACGACAGCGGCGTCGCGCCAAGGCTTGCCGCCGCACTCCACGACGCTGTCGCGACGTCGAGAACTCCACATCATTCCGGCGACGGACCCTCAGCGCAGCGTGACGAAGTCGTTGTGATTGAGAAGGGCCTGCAAAAACAGCGGGCGGTTGTTTTTGAGGGACGCGAAGGCTTCGAGGCGGACTTGCTGGTCGTTGTCCGAGGGCGGGCGGTTAACGATGGTGAGGACGCGGCGGCGGATGAAGTCGGTGGGAGAGAGCGGGGCGAGCTTGGAGGCCAGGGCATCGGCGGTGGCGCGGCTGAGCTGGCTGTTGGTGAGGGCGAGGGCTTGCTGCGGGACGACGCTTTCATTGCGGCGGTAGCATTCGAGGACGTTGGCGTTGTCGAAGGCACCGAGGAAGCGGTGCTCGGTATCGGGCGTCTGGATGAAGTAGAGGCTGCGGCGCGGAAGGCTTTCGGCCTTGTCGGGATCGAGGCTGGGGCCGCCGAGGGTGAGGTCGAGTTTGCCACCGAGAGCGAGCAGGGCATCGCGGACGGATTGGGATTCGAGACGGCGCGGGTTCATGCGCCAGAGGAAGGTGTTGTCGGGATCGGTGGCGAGCGTGTGAGCATCGGCGGCGGCATTGCTGGAGCTGCGGCGATACAAATCGCTCAGGACGATCTGCTTGATGAGCCACTTCATGCTCCAGCCGTTGTCCATGAAGCCGGCGGCCAGGGTGTCGAG
>JBKCXA010000076.1:0-5791 GCA_046316935.1 Prosthecobacter sp. | reverse complement strand
ACAAATACAAATCGACATTATTCGCGATAACGCCAATTTTTATAATGCAAATGGCTTGCGCATGGAGGAGTTTATCAAAAGCGGTGTTATCGGCATGCTTTCGCTGTTTTTGGGTCTGTTTGTGTCGTTCTTCGCCGGTGGTGCGGTGGCGTTTGCGTTTGGCTATCGTGATCCGGTGAGCATCACAACCATCGGTGCAGGTGCTGCGACCTATATCGTCGGCCCGGTGACTGGCACTGCTTTGCAGGCGAGCAGCGAAGTCATTGCGCTGAGCATCGCCGCCGGTCTGGTGAAAGCCATCGCGGTGATGATTGCCACGCCCTTCCTCGCCAAGGCCATCGGTCTCAACAACCCGCGTGCGGCGATGATCTTCGGCGGCCTCATGGGCACCAACAGTGGCGTCATGGCCGGCCTCGCCGCCACCGATCCCAAACTCGTCCCCTATGGTGCCATGACCGCCACCTTCTACACCGGCCTCGGCTGCCTGCTAGGTCCATCGGTGGTGTTCATGATTGTGCGTGCCTTGGTTTAGCGTTTCCATCCCATGCGTTTGCTCTTTCTGCTGCTATCAGCGGTCATCGCCCATGGTCAGACACTGACCGTGCGGCCGCGTGTTTCTGTCGTCGCTCGCGAAGGTATCACGGGCGCGGGACAGGTCGTGCAGGCAGGAAAGAGGCTCATGTTGTTCTATCCGAATCATCCGGATGACTTCGGCGGCAGTGGTGGCAGTGGCGCGAGTGTTTCGGAAGATGGTGGTGGGACTTGGACGGCGCTGCCGGATGACTGGCCGCTGGGCAAGACGGTCGATCTATGGGCAGACGCATTGCGAAACGGCGATTTGATCGCTTTTGGCATCCGCTGGGCACCGGACCCCAAGAAGCGTGGCGAACTGACGGCGAAGGACGTGCCTGCGGATGCTTACCAAATCGCGATTTCATCCGATGAGGGCCGCACGTGGAAGGCGGAGTCGGCGGTGATCGAGTGTCCGGCAGCATTTGGCATCATCGCGAGGCCGCTGCCACACATCATCGAGGATGGCAGCGGCACGCTTTTCATGCCCGCGTATGCCTGGGGCAAGGCGGGTAATCACGCGCTGCTTTTGACCTCCAAAGATCGCGGCAGGCACTGGAGCGTGCTTTCGAGCATCACCAGCGCGGCGGCGATGGTGAAAGCCGGCGCCGCAGTGACGACGCCGTGGCTCGAAACAAGCGTCTCGCCCACAAAGAAGGGCGATTTGATCGCGATTGTGCGCACGGGCAGCAGCGCAGCGTCATCGCTTGTGGCCGTGAGATCGGAGAATCTCGGCCAAACTTGGTCATCGCCGGAAAAACTGCCTTTCGGCGGCAAACTGCCCACGGTGCAGCTTCTGCCAGATGGCACACTGGCGCTGCTGAGCGCTCACACGAAGAATCATTGCCGTCTCTACCTCTCCGCCGATGGCGAAGGCCGCGAATGGAGCAGCGGGCAGGTGCTCACGAGTCAAAGCGGTGGCAACGCGGGCATGACGGTCACGGGCAAAGACTCGCTGCTGATCATTTCGCCTGCAAACAAGCGCATCGATGCATGGCGGGTGCGCTTGAGCATGATGGAAGAGCCGTCTGCGCTCGTTGCACCGAGTGCGCCGGTCTTTGAGCGTGGTGTGCTGTCGTGGAAGGGAGAGGCGGCCGCGTTTCAGGTCACGCCGGTGTTGATTCAAAAAGCCGCGGGTTATGAAGACACGCAAATCCTGCCCTATGTGCCCATCCTGACCTCGGAGCAAAAAATCGACCTCGGCCGCCAGCTTCTCATCGGCGGCACCTATGAGTTTGAGCTCCGCGCCGTGGACCCGAAGGGCCGCGTGTCCGCGCCGGTCCGCACCGGGGTTTTTGTGAATCGCTGAAACTTGCGCCTGGATTTGGCCCTGCACGCGACCCCCCTTCCTGATGAGGGAGGGTCGCTTCATCATCAATGCCACTTTCTTCCCTCTTGCCAGCCTCCGCGTGTTCTGATTGCATCGGCGCATGGAAGCCAATGCCGATCTCCTTTCCCGCCGCGCTGCTTTGAAAGCAACCATCGCCTCCGTGGGACTCACGGCGGCCGCGTTTGAGCCGGCACGGGCCGCTCCGGCGACTGCGCCTGATGCGCGGCGCGGTTCGACGAAGAAATATGACATGCTCAAGTCGATCAACCTGTGGGCGTTTCCGTATCCGGAGCGCATGACGCTGCGTGAGTGCCTGCAACTCGCGAAAGACGCCGGATTCGACGGCATCGAGCTGAACTATGACCTCGACAACGATCTCTCGCCGAAACACGGCACCGCCGATTATGTGAAGATTCGCAAGATGGCCGATGAGATCGGCATTCAGATCAGCGGGCTGTGTTCGTTCCTGTTTTGGCCGTATCCGCTGACGAGCAATGACCCCGCGAAACGCGCTCAAGGCATCGAACTGGCCGGAAAGATCGCGCAGTGCGCGCATGATCTCGGCGTGGAGAATGTGCTCGTCGTGCCGGGAGCGGTGCACATCCCGTGGCGGACGGATCACGAGCCGGTGGCGAATGACGTGTGCGATGCGCGGGCCCGCGAGGCCATCGGCCAGCTCGAAAAGCAGGCGGCGAAACTCAACGTCTGCCTCAACATCGAAAACATCTTCTTCAACGGCTACCTCATGACGCCGATGGAGATGAATACCTTCGTGGACAGCTTCCACAGCGAGCATGTGCGCGTCCATTTCGACACCGGGAACATCAGCATGTTCCAGTTCCCCGAGCATTGGGCGAAGGTGCTCGGCAACCGCACGAAGAACGTCCACCTGAAGGAGTTTACCAAAAAAGGCACCGACTTCAGCCTCGAAACCTTCCGCCCGCTGCTCGATGGCACCACGAACTGGCCCGCCGTCACCGACGCGCTCGCCGAGACCGGCTACAAGGGTTTCCTGACCTTCGAATACTTCCACCCATATGCCCATTACCCCGAGGCGCTGATCTGGCAGACCTCCGATTCGATGGATCGCATCCTAGGCCGCAAATCATGAGAGAACTTCTCACCAGCCTGGATTGGACGCGGCTCGGCTTTTACAAGTCGGTGCTCGATGAAGCCGGCATCGCCAGCTTCATCCGCAACGAGCACACGGCGCAGCTTATCAATGTGCTCATCGCGCCTTGCCAGCCTTCGTTGTGCGTGGTGAATGATGACGACTATGACGCGGCGATGGAGCTGCTGCGGCCGCATCATGATCAAACACCACCCAGCATCGAGGAATGGACCTGCACAGCCTGTGACGAGGTGAATCCGGCGGAGTTTGAGCTTTGCTGGAAGTGCCAGAAGCCTCGTGTGGAGAGTGCCGCAACATCATGACTTGGGAAATCATCGCGCTTCTTTTCCTCGCCGGGCTCAGCGCCGGATTCATCGACGCCATCGCGGGCGGTGGTGGATTGATCTCCGTGCCCGCGCTGCTCGCCGCAGGCCTGCCTCCGCAGATCGCGCTGGGCACCAACAAGATGCAATCCACCTGGGGCACGCTGATGGCGGTGCGAAAGTATGCCAAGGCGGGGCTCGTCTCGTGGCCGCAGGTGCGCTTCACCGTGCTCGTGACGTTTGTGTTTGCCTGTCTTGGCACCTGGACGGTCACGCAGGTGAGCAACGAGGTGCTCAAAAAGATCGTGCCGTGGATGCTGCTCGGCATCGCCGTGTATGTGCTGCTCAGCCCAGGCCTCGGAAAGACGGCCGCGAAGGCTCGTCTCGGCCTTGTGACCTTCGCCTGCCTCGCGGGAAGCTCGCTCGGCTTTTACGATGGCTTCTTCGGTCCTGGCACTGGCACGTTTTGGACGATGGCCTGCATCTCTCTTCTCGGCCTTGAACTCACGCGTGCCACCGCCTTCACGAAGGTGGTCAACCTCACGAGCAATCTCGCCTCGCTGCTCGTCTTCGTCATGGCGGATCGCATCCACTATCCCATCGCGGCAGCCATGATCGCCGGTCAGCTCATTGGCGGCCGACTCGGTGCGGGCATGGCGATCAAACACGGCGCAGGCTTCATCCGCGTTGTTTTCATCTCCGTGGTCTTCGCGATGGTGACGAGATTGTTGTGGGACCAGTTTGCTTCGGCTTGAGCGCATTCTGGCCTGAATCCGGGGGAATGAGAACGGCGTATTTGCCTCACACTTCCCCCACGCCTATGCTCACCGCCTCCATGTCCACCGTCCAGTCCACGGCCAAAGGCCGCCAGTTCCCGAAGTTCGATCTCTCCCGCCTTCTCGGCACCGTTTTCAAGCCCACCTTCGGCCGCACCATCTGCATCCTCATCGACCTGCCAGACCTCGCGGAGGCCAAAGACTATGCCTTCCTCAAAAACCCAGTGCGTGCCATCCAGAAGCGGGCGCATGATTATTTCTACCAGGGCCTCAAAAACGGCGTCGCGGACGAGCTCGTGCTCAAAGGCGGCGAAATGTATGCCTACACACAGACCACCGGGAGCAACCTCGACCTTCCGGACGAGTGCGTGGACATGAGCGGCAAGCAGCTCAGCCTCGAAAAGGACATCTACCCGAACTACGACATCATCCTCTGCATCTCCACCTTCAGCGCCACCGCGCCGCTGACGGCCTTTGCGAAGCAGTACGGCTTCCGCGGTGCCACGCTGCATGGCGTGAACGAGGTGATCCTCAACTCCGGTCTCGCGGTTGATTACGAGGAAGTCAGCGTCGATGCCGAAAAACTGCGTCTCGCCATGACACGCTCCGATTGGGTCGAGATTGATTTCACCGTCGAAAACGGTCCCGACATGACCGTGCGCCTCGAATTGAACCGTCAGGAAGCGCAAAAGAGCCACGGCCTCTGCCAGGGTGATACGCCGGACGTGGCCAATCTTCCTGCGGGCGAAGTTTACTTCGTCCCGACGGGCGCTGAAGGCACCTTCCCGCTCAAATACGAAGACGGAACCCTAGGTAAGCTCACTGTCACTGGCGGTCGCATCATCAAGGCGGAGCTCATCGAAGGCAAACAATCCACCATCGACGAGCACAACGCCAAACTCGCCGACGATCCGATGACCGGTGTGCTTGGCGAGCTTGGTTTTGGCACGCAGGTGCTTCCCGTTTCGGGTGCGGACATCCAGGATGAAAAGGTTCTCGGCACCTGCCACCTCGCCACGGGTCGCGATGACCATCTCGGCGGCCACATCACGCCTTCGAAGTTCAAGCGCCATCAAAACGCCACGCACGACGACATCCTCTTCGCGCCGCACAAGACGCCGAATTTCGACATCAAACAGGCTCGCATGCATCGCGATGGCGTGACGACGGTGCTCATCGAGCACTTCCAGCCCTCGAAGTATCTGCTCGATGCTCTCGCGGCGGAGTGATTCTCACGTGAGGATGTCTTTGATCACCTTCGCGCCCTCCACGCCGCTCAGGCGGGCGTCGAGGCCTTGGAACTTGAAGCTGAACGCATCGTGCTTGATGCCGAGCTGATGGAGCATCGTGGCATGCAAATCGTGAACGGTCGTGATCTTCTCCACCGCCGCGTAGCCGAGGTCATCGGTCGCGCCATGCACGATGCCGCCGCGAATGCCTGCACCGGCCATCCACACGCTCATCGCCTTGTTGTGATGGTCGCGACCGCTTCCACCTTGAGACATCGGCGTGCGGCCAAACTCGCCCGCCCACACGATGAGCGTCTCATCTAGCATGCCGCGCTGTTTGAGATCGGTGATGAGCGCCATGCAGGCGCGGTCGATTTCTTTCGCTTTCTGCTCCACGCCGAGCTTCACGCCGCCGTGGTGGTCCCAGTCCTTGTGATAAAGCTGGATGAAAC
>JBKCXA010000075.1:0-3465 GCA_046316935.1 Prosthecobacter sp. | reverse complement strand
GATGGCAATCAAATCACCAGCCTGCAGGGCATCGGCGGCATGAAATGGCTCTCCATGCTCTCGTTGAAAGGAAATGCCGTCACCGACCTCGCGCCTCTTGAGCCGCTCACCGACCTCCAGTTCCTTTTCCTGGACGACAACAAGATTTCCGATCTCACACCCCTTCAACGCATGTGGAAGAAGGACAACGACGGCCCCCGCGAATGGGCTCCGTATTGCCAGATCAACCTCAGCGGCAATCCGCTGGACGAGAACTCAAAGAAACTCGTCGAGGAGCTCAAGAAGGCCGGCGCACGCATCACGCCGTGAAGAGTAGCAAGGTTTCGAGTTCCAAGTTTCACGTTTCATGAGACCTGGAACTTGAAACGTGAAACGCTCCCTCACTTCAAAACCTGCGCGACGAAGTCCTCCAGCGCCTTCGTGGTGGCGTCGCCTTCCGTTCCGATGAGGGCGTTGATCTTGGTGTGATTCGTTTCCTTGCCACCAAAGACCGTCACAGGGATTTCGGCCTCTTTGAGCACCGCCGCGAGTCGTCGGGCCTGCGCGGCATTGTCCGGGTGATCCGCCACATGGATGATTAGGAAAGGCGGGATGTCTTTGCCCTTGGCCACATGTGTCACGGCGGAGAAATCCACATGCTTGGCAGGATCATTGCCGAACTTCTCACGGTGCCCGAATTTCGCCTGCGGCTCGTGATGCACGCGGCGGCGGGTCTCGGCGGTTTCGATGATGGCCGGCACGTCATAGGTGTCGCCATCCACAGGGAAGCATCCTTTGAGGCTGGTGAAAGGCACGCCCTCGGCCTTCAGCAGACGGTCATCCGTGCAGATGATCGCGGCGAGCTGCGCTCCGGCGGAGTGGCCGCCCACCAGCACGCGCTTCGGATCACCGCCATGCTCGGCGATGTGCTTGTGCACCCAGCCGAGTGATTTGGCGATGTCGGAGAAGATGTCCTCCATCCTCACCTCCGGCAGCAGCCGGTAGTTGGTGGAGACAAACACAAAACCCTTCTTCGTGAACCAGGCGGGCTTTTCCTGCACGCTCGCCTTGTCTCCCGTCTGCCAGCCGCCGCCGTGAATCCAGAACACCACCGGCAGGTTCTTCGCATTCGCTGGCGTGTAAATATCCAGCACATGCCTCGCATGACCGTTTTCGACATAGGGGATGCTGCGCTTCATTTCCTGGGCGGGGCATGAAACGGCAAGGAGAAGGCTGGCGACAAGGAGGATGGACTTCATGGTGCTCCATCAACGCCGCGAGATCTCAAAATCACTCGCTTCACGGTGCTGCGGTGACACGGAGACGTAGAAAACGACGCGTGGACGCACCGACGGGCACGCTGTCGCGCGCCGTGAAGGTGGTGGCGTTGTCGATGAGGGTGACAGTTTGCTCGGGATGCCAGTTGGTGAGGTCTTCGGTCGATTCCGCGCTCCACGTCACACCGGAAGCGGCGGCGTTTTTCGCGATGCTGAGGCCGAGATAGCCGCTGGCGGTGCTTGGCGACCACGGTGAGGGAGAGGTTTGAGTCGGAAGCGTGCCGAGGGCGTATTCGAGGAGGTTGCTGAGGCCGTCGCCATCAGGATCGGCGTCATCGGCAGCGTTGCCGGTGCTGGCTACTGTGCCGAAGTTTTGATAGCGCCAGGCCTGGCGGGCGGGTGGTGTCCATTGAAGCAAGGTCATCGAGTAGGGCGGCAGCGAGAGCGGCTGCGCGGGGTCGAAGCTGGTGATCGTTTGCGTGGTCGGCGCGACGACTTCGGCGGTCTCGTTGTTGTCGGTGATGCTCGCGGAGGTGAGTCGGCGGAGCGTGAGTGTGCCGGCGGGCGCATTTGGACCGGTGAAGCGAACGTCGAGTGCGCTCGTGCGATGCAGATTGAAGACGATGAGGCCGCGCTGCGTGCCGTTTTGGAAGGCGTGGCTTTGCAGGTGATGCGCATTCGTGAAGCTGACGCGGTTCATGTTGTTGATGCTCCACGTCGGATCATCGCCTCCGTGCTGGGTGAGCAGCAGATCGCCACCGAGGACGTCATTGAGCATGCTGAGCGCGTGAAAGGTGGGACGGCGGCGATGGGTCTTGTCCATGTCGAGCGTCACTCCCCACAGCGCGGCGGATTTACCCGAGGAGTCCGGCCAGGTGTAGCGATGTCCGGCGAGCGACATCATGCACTGCTCGCGGGTGCCCAGCTCACGCAGCATGACGAGCATGTGATCGGCCACGGCCAGGGCTGCGCCGAGCGAGGGCGTGTAGCTGTCGAGCGCGGTCTGGCTGATGGCACCGCTGGTGGTGTGGAGATTCACCTCATACACGCTGAGCGGCACGGGACGGCTGGAGGCCTGCACCTGATTGAAAGCATGGCGCATGAGGCCGCTGGTGGGCGAGGGATTGTAGCTCCACCATTCCGGCTCGGCGAAGAGCGGGCCGAACAGATCCTCCGTCGTCGCAAAGGTGTCCACGCGCCCGCTCATGTAAGGAGCGAGTGTGAGCGTGTCATGCAGCGACGAGGCATTGTGAAACTGGACGGAGGAGGCGGGATTGCCGGACTGGCCGCCGAGGATGCAGTTCACCTGCGCGGCGGAGTAGTGCGGCGAGGCTTTGATGGCTCCGAAGAGCTCGTCCGCGCGTGCGCCGCACGGCACCGCGGCGGAGATGACGCCGCCGCGGAAGGCGGTGTTGTTCCAGTGCTCATTGCCAAACTCCAGATGGATGCGGCTGAAGACACCGGTCCATGGCGCGGCGTGGCCGCGGGCGGCGCGGATCTGGCCGTAAGGTGTGCTCGTGGCTCCACCGAGGTATTCCATCAGATTTGTCATCTCCTGCGGCGAGGACGTGGCGGGCACCGACATCCATGGATCGGCGCCGAGGTGCTCGCAGAGCACGAGAAACTCATGCAGGCCGGGCAGCATGTTGTTTTCATTCGTGCCATACACCGAGTAACCGGAACGCCGACGGGCAAACACGGGCGCGAGTTCGTTGTCGAGCGAGTTGCCAAGCATCTGCCAGTTCGGATAGCGCAGGATGCCGGGCTTCAGTTCGCGCAGCGCGGCGACGACGCCATCGCGGAACTCGGTGGGATTGCCCGCGTCCGAGTCCGTCTGCCGCAGGCTCACGTCATCGAGCAGCAGGGCGCTTTGCCCGGTGGCGGAAAATTCCACGCTCACCGTGCCAGACACCGTGTCGGACTCCGCCGCGGTGAAGGGCAGCGTGTAGTCCGCCCAATCGCTGGTGAGCTGCACCGTCTGGCTGAGGTGCGGACTGCTGCCACGACGCACGGTGACAAAAGCGCGGTTCGCCCCACCCACGCCCTTCGCTTTGAAGGCGATCCTGAATTGCCCGTTGAGCCGCACAAAGCCCTGCAACGTGTCAAAGCGGCCGCTGATGGTCGCCTGCTGGCCGCTCGAAAGCGCGGTCAGGCGCACGCATTGCTGGCCTGCGGTGCCTGGTGGCAGATCGCTTGTCTCGCTCGTGAT
>JBKCXA010000074.1:0-2778 GCA_046316935.1 Prosthecobacter sp. | reverse complement strand
GTCCATGTCATTCGAGTGCGGCAGGCCGAAGTGGAAGTCGAAGCCGTGATTTTGCGGATGATGCTTTGGATCATTGCTCCACACTCCGAGGTGCCATTTGCCAATGAGGCCGGTGGCGTAGCCTTTTCCCTTCAAAAGCTCCGCGAGGGTGATTTCATCCTGCGGCAGACCGCCACTCGAAAAGCGTCGCAGCACACGCACCTGGTCATGGCACATGCCATTGCGAATCGGATAGCGTCCCGTCATGAGCGCCGCGCGGCTGGGCGTGCAGACTTCCGCTGCGGAGTAGAACTGCGTGAACCTCACGCCCTCCGCAGCCATGCGGTCGAGATGCGGCGTGCGAATGGTGGGATGCCCGTAGCAGCCCAGATCGCCATAACCGAGGTCATCCGCGTAGATGATGACGATGTTCGGAGCGGCAAAGAGCGAGGAACAGAGAGCAAAGAGGTAGAGAAAAAGGCGCATGACGAGCCTCCAAACGTGTCCCGGGCGTTGCTTCAAGCGGGCAAACCGCCGGTTTTCCCAGCCGCGCACCTTGACCATCCGCCGGTCTGCAACGACTTCGTCACACAACACCCATTGCCGCATGTCCCCTTCCGCCGCATTCGCTCAACACATGAGCAAGATCATGATTGTTGAAGACGAGGCGGACATTGCCGAGATGATTTCGCTCCATCTCGCCCGCGAAGGTCACGAAAGCGTCACCGTCGCCAACGGTCTCCAGGTCGTCCCGGCGGCCATTGAGCACCAGCCGGACCTCATCGTGCTCGACCTGATGCTGCCAGGCCTCGACGGCCTGAGCGTGTTCAAGCGCCTCCGCGCCGACACCCGCACCGCCAGCACCCCCGTCATCATCCTCACCGCCAAGTCGCAGGTCACTGACAAGATCGCCGGCCTCGAGGTCGGCGCGGACGACTACCTCACGAAGCCATTTTCCCCCCGCGAGCTCTTCCTGCGCATCAGCGCCATCCTGCGGCGCACGAAAAAGGTCGTCCTCATCTCCGAGCTGCGCCGCGGCCCCTTCTCGCTCGACCGCAAGAACCTGAAGCTCTTCCTCCACGGCCAGCCTCTTGAGCTCACCACCACCGAATTCAAGCTGCTCACCACCCTCATGGAGAACGACCAGGCCGTGCACACCCGGGCCGACCTCCTCCGCGAGGTCTGGGGATACAACGGCGACATCGCCACCCGCACCCTCGACACCCATGTGAAGCGCCTCCGCGAGAAGCTGGGCGAGGACGGGAAATGCATCATCACCGTGCGCGGCACCGGGTTTCAATTCAAGATTGATGGCGAGGGAGCCCCGGTCGAGACATCGCCCTCCTGATCACAGATGTCCGGCCTCAGCCTTTTCCTCCTCATCGCCCTCATTTTCACCTGGTTCGCCTGGTGGCGGCTGCGTCACCGACATGAAAAATGGCTCGCGGACATGGTGACTGCCATCGGCCTGAAGCACACCGAGGCCCACCGCCTCGTCGAGGAGGCCACCGCCGCCCGCCTCGCTGCCGACCAGCTTCCCCGCGAGCGTGGCCTGCACGAATTCTTCGAGGCCATCCTCAACGAGATCCGGCAGGGCGTCGTCATCGTCGACGCGGAGATGCACATCCGCTTCGCCAACCATCCCCTCGCCGCCCTCCTTGAGCGCCCCGCCATCCACACCGGCCGCACTCTGATCGAGGAACTGCGTGACCACCAGCTCACCGACCTCGTCCACCAGGCCATCGCCGAGAAGAAGCGCGTCACCCGCCAGGTGCAGATGTTCTCCGGAAAAACCAGCAGCGCCGCCAATCTGAGCGGCCGCTACTTCATGATCGAGGCGGCACCCCTCTCCGATCCCCGCGTGGGCGCGGCTTGGCTCATGGTCCAGGACGTCACCGAGACGGCCCTCACTGAGCAGATCCGCCGCGATTTCATCGCCAATGCCTCCCATGAGCTGCGCACCCCGCTCACCATCATCAACGGCTACATCGAGACCCTGCGGGACGCCCCCGCCCTGCTCCCACGCTGCCTGGACACCATGGAGAAGCATGGCAAGCGCCTCGCCCGCCTCACGGAGGACATGCTCAGCATTTCCCGCCTGGAGGACACCTCCACTCCGCTGAATGCCGATCCCTTTGAGGTCCGCCAGTGCGTCCAGGACGCCATCGACCACCTCGCCCCCATGCATGAAAAGCGTGACGTCCGCTTCGTGCTCGATTTTCCTGCCAAGAACGGCCTCCTGCACGGCGACCGCTTTTACTGGGACCAGGTCTTCACCAATCTGATCGAAAACGCGCTGAAGGAGAACCCGCAGGCCGGCCTCGTCATCACGGTGTCCGGCCTCTGGCAGCCAAAAGAATGCATCCTGAAGGTCAGTGACAATGGCACCGGCATCCCTGCGCATGATCTGCCCTTCGTCTTCAAGCGCTTCTTCCGCGGGGACAAGCACCACAGCAGCAGCATCAAGGGCACCGGCCTCGGCCTCAGCATCGTGAAGCGGGCGGTCGAGGCCCATGGCGGCAGCATCACCGCCACCAGCCAGCCCGGCATCGCCACCACCTTCACGATGACCGTCCCGGTCTGAGCACGGCCGGCGGATCAGCAGGAGCTCCTCACCGCGCCTTGCGCTTTGGCTTCCCTGCCCTAATCTCCGCGCCCTTCCATGAGCAACGCCACCGCCATCACTCCGACTCGCGAAAAAGATTTCCCCGAATGGTATCAGCAGGTCATCCGCGCCGCTGATCTCGCCGAAAACTCCGAAGTCCGCGGCTGCATGGTCATCAAACCCTGGGGCTACGG
>JBKCXA010000073.1:0-3140 GCA_046316935.1 Prosthecobacter sp. | reverse complement strand
CCACGAGCGCCTGCTCATAAACCGCGTCCGGGTCCTGCCTGCCGAACATTTTGAAGGGAAACCCATCTGCTGCGACCGGAGCGTGATACACGCCGCTGCCCTGGCCGTGCGTGAAAGTAAAAACATGATGCGGCGCGAGCTTTCCACCCGCCGGCTGTGCATCCGGCACCGCCAGCGGCCGCCACGCGATGCCATCCTCGCTCTGCGCTGCCATGATCGTGAACGGACTCCACTTGATCGAGTAAATCATCCGCCACTGCCCGCTCGCCGCATCCCGCCACACCGACGGAAACACCATCGACGCATCTGGAAACTGCGGATCCGTGTAAGTGCCCGCCGCGACCGCTTGGGGCGTAGTTTGCACCAACTCGGTGTTGTTCCACGCATCCCAATGCGCGAGATCCCAAAACGGCAGCGTTTTTTCGGCGAAGGCGAGGTGAGTGGTGAAAAGCAGACAAAGGAGCGAGCGACACATGCCTGTGAAACGTCGGGAGAGGCTGCTTTTGGCTCGTTTCCAATTCTTCGCGGCAAAATCGAGCAGTTTGGGCACATCAGCTAGAGCGGAGTGTGATGGCGTTCAGTAAAGCATTCATTCGCACGCAACCAACAACGACAAGGGTCCGCCGACCTGCAGTCAAACACTCGCAAGCTCAGCGGTTAGCGCTCGGTTTCCTTCACCTGCAGCCCAGCAGCTCGGCATTCCGCCAGCAATCCCCTGCCTTGGATCAAATCCCCGCTTGCCTTCGTGTTGGCTTTACACTTTAATAGTGTATGCCTCACACTTATGAATACCCACGCGCCGCGCTGACGGTCGATTGCGTTGTCTTCGGCTTCGATGGCGGCGAGTTGCAGGTCCTGCTCATCCGGCGCGGTCTGGCCCCCTTCAAAGACAAGTGGGCGCTGCCCGGTGGCTTCGTCCGCGTCGAGGAAACGCTCGATCACGCCGCCCGCCGCGAGCTGGAGGAGGAGACCGGCCTGCGAGAGGTCTTCCTGGAGCAGCTCTACACCTTCGGCACCGTGAAGCGTGATCCGCGCGAGCGCGTCGTCAGCGTCGCCTACTTCGCGCTGGTGAAACCGGGAGCCGTCACCGCCGCCACGGATGCCGCCGAGGCGAAATGGTTCCCCGTCAGCGACCTCCCGTCGCTCGCCTTCGATCACGCCGACATCCTCACCACAGCGCTCACCCGACTCCGTGGCAAGCTCACCTACCAACCCATCGGCTTCGAGCTACTCCCGCCGAAATTCACCCTCACCCAGCTCCAGCGCCTCTACGAGGCCGTCCTCGGCGAGCCCCTCGACAAACGCAACTTCCGCAAAAAAGCCCTCAGCTACGACCTCCTCATCCCCCTCAAAGAAAAGCACCAAGAAGGCCCCCATCGGCCCGCGCAGCTCTTCCGCTTCGATCCCGTGAAGTATGAGAAGCTGAAGAAGAAGGGCTTCCTGTTTGAGATCTGAGCCTCAAAACGAAGAAAAACTCATGAACGCATCTTCACACCCTCACATCGTCATTCTCACCGGAGCGGGCGTCTCCGCCGAAAGCGGCATTCCCACCTTCCGTGGTGCAGGCGGCCTCTGGGAAGGCCGCGACGTCATGGAACTCGCCACTCCAGAAGCCTTTCAAAGGAATCGCGACCTTGTTCAACGGTTCTACAATGAACGTCGTCAGGATTTGCTCAAAAAGGAGCCCAATGCGGCTCACCATGCCATTGCGCGGCTTCAACGTGAGTATCCTGGACGAGTCACGCTCGTCACTCAGAACATCGACGACCTACACGAGCGTGCTGGCTCGCCCGAGGTCTGGCACATCCACGGCGAATTGCTTCTAAGCCGCTGTGAGCGATGCTACGGGGTTCAACATTGTCGCGAAGACCTGCACTCTGCTTCACGCTGTGAACACTGCGGACAATCCGGGCGGCTACGGCCTCATGTCGTGTGGTTTGGCGAAGTTCCCTATCATCTCGGGAACCTCGACATCAAAACCCGCGATGCCCGCATCTTCGCCGCCATTGGCACAAGCGGACTCGTCTATCCTGCGGCCAATTTTGCCCACATCGCCCGTTCTCGCGGTGCCCGCTGCATCGAGTTCAATCTCGAATCCAGCGACGGCGTCTTCGACGAGTTCATCGAAGGCCCCGCTGGCCAGACCGTGCCTGCGTGGGTGGACTCCCTGCTTCACTAACTTTTCGATCCCCCCTCCCTTTAACCCATGACTCGCGAATCTCTCATTACCGTAATCCAGACCGGCATCACTCCGAAATGGGCCTTCTTCTGGGGTCACACGCCTTCGAAGGACGGCTCCATTACCAAGTCCTGCTTCAGCCAGTGGTGGGAAGGCCATCCGTTCATGATCGACGGCATCGTTTACCCGACTGCCGAGCACTTCATGATGGCGGAGAAAGCGCGGTTGTTTCACGATCAGGCCCGCCTGGCCGAAATTCTCGCCACCACCAGCCCCGCCATCGCCAAAAAGCTCGGACGTCAGGTGAGCGGCTTCAACGATGAAGTCTGGCTGCCACAACGTTGGGACATCGTCGTCCGTGCCAACACGGCAAAGTTCAGCCAACACGCTCCCTTGCGGCAGTTCCTGCTCCAAACCGGTGATCGCATCCTCGTCGAAGCCAGTCCCTTTGACCGCATCTGGGGCATCGGCATGGCAGCAAGCCATCCCGACGCGGAAAATCCCTCCAAGTGGAAAGGGCTCAACCTCCTCGGTTTCGCGCTCATGGAAGTGCGCCGACAATTAGCCATCACAGGAGCATGAATCCCTCCTCCCGCATCCTCGGCGGCCTTTATGGCTCTCTAATCGGTGATGCACTCGGCGTGCCCGTCGAGTTCAAGCCGCGTGTGGACCGCGTTCACGATCCAGTCACCGACATGCGTGACTACGGGACTCACGGTCAACCTAAAGGCACTTGGTCGGATGATGGGGCACTGTTGTTGTGTTCTGCCGAGAGTCTCGCTCACAAAGGATTCGACACGCAGGACATGGGCGAGCGTTTCGTGCGCTGGTTCACCCACGGGCTTTGGACAGCTCACGGCACCCTCTTCGACATCGGCTTTGCCACTCGCAAAGCTCTGCGACTGATCGAACAAGGATGCCCCGCCGAAATCGCAGGCGGTGATGGAGAACATGACAACGG
>JBKCXA010000072.1:0-3101 GCA_046316935.1 Prosthecobacter sp. | reverse complement strand
CGTCTATGTGGATGGCGAGCCGCTGGCAAAGCCAGCGGACCTGGAGGAGGATCTTCGGATGGGTCGCCGACTTTCCGCAAGGTGACACGAGGTCTGCACACCCGGCGTGCTCGCCCGCGATGGCAGTGTGGTGCGGGATTTTCATGTGATCACGCATGTCACCTTCAAGCCGCTGACCGACGCCATCATCCGCGACTACCATTCCAAGGTGAACCCGCTCGACAAAGCCGGTGCCTACGGCATCCAGGCGCATACCGAGATGCTGCTCGAACGCATGGACGGCTCCTTCACCAATGTCGTTGGCCTTCCCGTGGAGCATCTGCGGGAGGTGCTGGAAAGCCTCTCGTAACTTTTTCCACCCCGCAGGGTTCTCCAGCCGCCATGAAACCTCTTTTCGTCCTCGCTTTTGCCTCCGCCACGCTTCACGCCGCCGCGCCGACAGACTGGCCGCGCTTCCTCGGCCCCACTGGAGCAGCCATGGTGACGGATTCCAAAGTCCCGCTGACCTGGAGCGACTCCGAAAACATCGTCTGGAAGGCCGAGATGCCCGGCCCTGGCTCATCGAGCCCGATTGTGTTTGGCGACAAAGTCTTCGTTACCTGCTGGACCGGCTACGGCGATAAGGAAGACGCCAAGGACATGTCAAAGCTCACAAGGCATCTCCTCTGCCTCAGCAAGGCCGATGGCAAAATCCTCTGGGAAGCCAAGGTGCCCTCCGCCGCTGAGGAGGACCCGTGGCGTGGCTACATCACCGAGCACGGCTACGCCACGCAGACCCCCGTGACCGATGGCGAGCGCGTGTATGTCTTCTTCGGCAAAACGGGGGCGCTGGCCTTTGACATGACCGGCAAGCAGCTCTGGCAGACCTCCTGCGGCACCAGCTCCGGCCGCACTCGCTGGGGCTCCGCCGCCAGCCCCATGCTCGTGGGCGATCTCGTCATCATCAATGCCAGCGATGAATCGCAGGCCATCATCGGCCTCGACAAAAAGACCGGCAAGATCGCGTGGAAAGCCGAGGGCGAGTTCGGCATGGCCTACGGCACGCCAAATGTGTACACCCACGACGGCATCACCGATCTCGTCATCGCCGTGCCGCAGGAGCTTTGGGGCATGAATCCCGCCACCGGCAAGCTCCGCTGGTATGCGCAGCACGGCCTCACCGGCAATGTCTCCCCCAGCCTCGTGCCCGATGGCGACAAAGCCTACCTCTTCGGCGGCTTCCCTTCCACGCGCAGCGTCGCCATCAAACTCGGCGGCAAGGGCGACACCTCTTCCAACGCCGTTTTGTGGGACAGCAACACCAGCAGCTACGTCCCCACGCCCATCCTCAAAGACGGCCACCTCTACGTCATCAACGATCAAGGCTTCGCCACGTGCATCGACGCCAAAACCGGCAAAGACGTCTATCGCGAACGCGTCCTCATGGGTGCCCGCGGCGGCGGCAAGCCCTTCTACGCCTCGCCCGTCCTCATCGGTGACAAACTCATCTGCGTCTCCCGCCGCAACGGTGCCTTCATCCTCGCCGCGAAACCGCAATACGAGATGATCCGCACCAACGAACTCTCCCTCGACACCACCCAATTCAACGCCACCCCCGCCGTCAGCGGCGATCAGCTTTTCCTCCGCAGCGAGAAGGCGGTGTATTGCATCGGGGCGAAGTGAGCGCACATCACGAGTCAAATCATGCTCCTGGCAAAAGCAAAGTCTGTTCGGCCCATGCGAATCGTCGTCGCCGCAGGTTTGCTTCTGATGATCGCCGCCATCTTGCGACCGGCTTTTACCGGATTTGCAACAGCCTCACCCTGGATTTTGTCGCTCAACCGCCTCCAGCAAGCTCACAGCATCGTCGAAAAGTTTCATGCGGCTCAGAACCAGTTGCCCAAGAGTTATAGTTCTCTCGTGGATTTTGCCAACAACTCGGAAGGAAGCTTCCCCTTGTTTGTGCATCCTGCTGATGAAACCGAATGTGATTGGATTTTCCTACCGCCCACCAATACGAATGACGAAGAGTCGCGAATTATGCTAGCAGCCCCATTGGCAGGTGGTTTCATGCCCGAGGATGCCAATAAAAGACTGGTTCTGTTTGAGAACGGCAGAGCTGATTGGATTCCCGAGGACAACTTCCAGGAAATCCTGAAGATCAGCCGACAACACTGATGTGCCCATTGCATCGAATCTATATCAAAGCAGCTCACGCAGCGCCACCGTGTTTGCCTTGGAATCAAAAAACGCCTCCACGGGTACTTGGAAGCCCGGGATGGCCTCGCTAACCAGAGTGCCGCTGCCGGACTTCATCCGCAGTTCGTAGCAATCTCCGGCCAGCACATGCTGCTCGATCACCCCCTTATCGGCGTCCACGATCCAGTATTCCTGCACGCCATGCGCCTCGTAATCCTGGAATTTCACGCCGCGATCCCGCTCCTCGGTGCTTTCTGACAAAACCTCAACAATCAAATCAGGCACTGGAAACTTCATCGTGTCCTGTTTGAGCGTGGCGGCCTTGGCCGGGCCAAAAAACACGATGTCAGGCTCGTAGTCATTGCGTGGAAAAACGACAAGGCACTTCTCGATCTTCACTTCGCCGAGGTTCTTCAAGCGGACATACGATCCAACTAGCGTCGCCACGTTGTAGGTCACATCCAGATGCTGGTTCCTCGCCGGGGAATGCAAAACGACCTCGCCATCAATGAACTCCACCTTCATTTCAGGCGTCATCTCCTCGTAAAACTTGTTTCGACGCTGCCGCTCGGCGGCCAGCATGCTCGACAAGCGATCCACCACCTCCGGCAGGAAGGGAGAGGACTGGATCGGAGCCAGGAGTTCGGCAATCGGCGGCATGCGGCAGATCATAACCGCCCGCTCCGAATCGACAAGAGCCTTCCTTCCCCACCTCACTCCACCCGCATGCGCTGCATGGGCACACTCTGGCAGATGGCGAGGACGAGGTCTTGGAACTTGTGACCAGAGGCCTCCGACTGCTTCAGCACGGCCTGCACGCCGGGTTTGTCGCTGTATTCGAGGCCGCGACCGAGGGCGTAGGTCATCAGATTTTCCGCGAGGTTCTTGGTGAACTGCCCGCCCATGTCACGGACGAGAATGGC
>JBKCXA010000071.1:0-2016 GCA_046316935.1 Prosthecobacter sp. | reverse complement strand
GGCATCATGGGGCCGGAACTCATGATGAACATGCAGGCGCAGGCCGAGCGCTTCGGTGCCCGCATCGAGTACACCCTCGTCAGCAGCGTCAAAAAAGCCGCCGCCGGCCATTTTGAGGTCACCTCCGAGGACGGCACCGTCCGCGAGGCCCAGACCGTGATCGTCGCCACCGGTGCTTCCCCCCGCCACCTGGGCCTGCCGAATGAAAAGAGCCTCATCGGCCATGGTTTGACGAGCTGCGCCACCTGCGACGGCGCTTTCTACCGCAACGTGCCCGTCTGCGTCATCGGCGGCGGCGACTCCGCCTGCGAGGAGGCCTCCTTTTTGACCAAATTCGCCTCCAAGGTCTATCTCATCCACCGCCGGGACGTGCTTCGCGCCTCCAAGATCATGGCCGACCGCGCCCTCGCCAACCCGAAGATCGAGCCCGTGTGGAACTCCACCGTCAGCCAGTATCTCACCGATGAAAAAGGCGAGATGCGGGCCGTCATGCTCCAGAACCTCGTCGATGGCTCCGAAAAGGAGCTGGAGGTGGCCTGCGTCTTCGTCGCCATCGGCCACATCCCGAATGCCGGCTTCCTCGGCGACCTCGTCGATACCGATGAAAACGGCTACATCCTCCAGACCCAGGGCACCCGCACCAAGACGGAGGGCCTGTTTGCCGCCGGGGACGTGGCGGACCACGTTTACCGCCAGGCCATCACCGCCGCCGGGCAGGGCTGCGCCGCCGGCCTGGAGGCCGAGCGCTACCTGGCCGACAAAGGCGTGCACTAAACCACGCCAGAACGACCCAGATTCCGTTTGACACTCGGGGTCGGACCTCTATTCTCGCCGCCCCTTCGCCCCCAAGGGGTGGACCCCCCTCCTGTTAGAATCCCACATGAAGACCTTTTCAGCCAAAGCCCAAGAGCAGACGAACCGCCAGTGGTACGTCATTGATGCCAAAGACCAGATCCTCGGTGACGTGGCCCTTGCCGCCGCCAACATCATCCGCGGCAAGACCAAGCCCACCTTCACCCCCCATGTGGACACTGGAGATTTCGTGGTCGTGCTGAACGCCGCCGAAGTCCGCCTCAGCGGCAAGAAGGAGCAGCAGAAGATCTACACCTCCAAGAAGGGTTTCATCGGCAATCAGAAGGTGGAGAACGTCGAGCGCGTCCGCCAGCGCCGTCCGGAGCTGCTCATCGAGCGTGCCGTGAAGGGCATGGTCCCCCACACCCGCCTCGGCCGTGCCGTCATGAAGAAGCTCAAGATCTTCAGCGGTGCCGAGCATCCCCACGAGGCTCAGAATCCGAAGCCCTTCGCCGTCGCCTGATCCTCTTTTCGCAGTCTCCTTTCCGCAGAACCTTCATGAGCAAGCCCATCGCCAACACCACCGGCCGCCGCAAGACCGCCATCGCCCGCGTTTTCATCCGCGAAGGCAGTGGCACCATCACCGTCAACGGCCGTGACTTCGAGGAATACTTCCCCGTCGTCACCCACCAGAACCAGGTGCTCTTCCCCCTCGCGCTGACGAACAGCCGCATGACCTATGATTTCACCGTCACCACCACCGGCGGCGGCATCACCGGCCAGGTCGGCGCCGTCCGTCTCGGCATCGCCCGCGCCCTCATCCGTGTGAACCCCGAAAACCGTGCGGCGCTCAAGTCCAACGGCATGCTCACTCGTGACAGCCGCGCCAAGGAGCGTAAGAAGCCCGGCCGCCCCGGTGCCCGCAAGCGCTTCCAGTTCTCCAAGCGCTAATCGCGCTGGATGCGCACCGTGTGTTGTTTGCAAAGCCCCGCCGAAACGCGGGGCTTTGTCATTCCTGCGGCCGGACTGGATAGACGATAAACAATCGTCCCATAACGCTGACGCGGCCCGAGGACGCCTATTGTCTATTGGATACTCAGCGTCACCATGCTTTGTGATTTTGGCAGCAGAATGTCTGGCAGTAGAATGACAAAACCCGCCTGCATTCTGTTGCCAGACATTCTGTTGCCAACCGGCTTGGGTAAAATTCACCAAGCATGATGA
>JBKCXA010000070.1:0-6847 GCA_046316935.1 Prosthecobacter sp. | reverse complement strand
CACCTGGCGCACGCGAGTGTATTTCGACAACGGCACGCAAAACACCACCTTCAACACCGGCAATGGCGGCACCGTGAGCGACCTCCTCCGCATCGGCGGCCTCAGTGCTGGATGGAACGGCTGGTTCGGCCAGATCGATGACTTCCGCATCTATCGCCGTGCTTTGACCCAAACCGAAATCGCCGCGCTGTACGCCGCGCCGAACCCCGAAAGCTATGCTGGCTGGAGTGCCGCCAACCTCCCGCCCTCATTCAATGGCCCCGAGCAAGATGCCAACGGCAACGGCATCCCCAACCTCATCGAATTCATCGCCCCGCAGCCTCTCTCGATGCAACTCACCGGCGGCACCACCACGCTCAATCTCATGCGAAACAGCGCCGCGCGAGGCGTGACGCTCATCGTCGAATGCAGCACCGATCTCACGACGTGGACCCCGCTGGCTACTTCCGTGAACGGAGCTGCCCCAACAGGCACCGCGACGATTTCCGAAGGCAACGGCGTGGTGCGCACGCTCACGGTGCAGCATGCGGCATCGCAGAATCGCAGCTTTTACCGCGTGCGGGCCGTGATGCCGTGAGGGGTGTTCAGCCTCTTATTTCCCCTTGTGCAAAAGCCTGCTGCCCCTAGTTTCGCGGCCCTTTTGCCCCCTTCTGCATGCGTTTTCGCAATCTCACCCGTCGTCGCGAAATCGGCGCCAACTGCTACCTCCTCGAATCCGGGGACCAGCGTGTCGTTTTGGACTCCGGCATGCACCCGAAGCTCGCGGGATATGCCGCGACACCCGATTTTGGCCCCCTGCCCGATCATTCCGCCAACGCGATCTTCATCACGCATGCCCATCACGATCACATTGGCTCCCTGCCGGTGCTCCAGCGGCAGCATGAAGAGACACCGGTGCTGATGACCGAGGTCACCGGCGAGCTGAGCAACGCCATGCTGCACAATTCCGTGAACGTGATGACAAAGCAGCGCGAGGAGGAAAGCATTCACGAGTATCCTCTCTTCACCCACCGCGAGCTCGACGGCATCCGAAGAAACTGGATTTACCGCGACATCGAACGCCCCTTCAACGTGCCGGACACGGAGTGGGAGGCGACGCTGTTCGATGCCGGCCACATTCTCGGCTCCACGGGAGTTTTGATCCGCGAAGGATCGAGCACCCTCTTTTACACCGGCGACGTCAATTTTGAGCATCAGACCATCTGCCGCGCCGCGGACTTCCCGACGAGCGGGATCGACGTGCTGATCATGGAAAGCACCCGCGGCGATCATGCCCGCCCGGAAGGTCACAGCCGCAAGGGCGAGAAAGAACGCCTCGCCTCCGTCATTCGTGACACGCATGAGGCGGGCGGCGCCGTGCTCATTCCCGTCTTTGCGCTCGGCAAGACGCAGGAGGTCATGATGATGCTCCATGAGCTGCACGAGGAGGGCCTCGTGCCGGAGTGCCCCATCTTCATGGGCGGCCTCAGCACCAAGATCACCGTGCTTTACGATCACTACGCCTCTCGCAGCCGCCGCAGCTATCCCGGCTTCCGCATCCTGGAGGACATCCGGATGCTCACCCCGCGCAAACGCGGCCGCACGGAGCTCACCGCGAACGCCCGCTGCATCTACACGCTCTCCAGCGGCATGATGACCGAGCACACCGCGAGCAACCAGTTCGCCTGGAAGTTCCTCGACAACCCGCGCAACTCGATCTGCTTCGTCGGCTACACCGATCCTGAGTCGCCCGGCTACAAGATCCGCACCGCGAAGGAGGGCGACATGATCAAGCTCGCCCGCGATCTGCCAGCCGTGCCGCTGCGCTGCCGCGTCGAGAGCTTTGACCTGAGCGCCCACGCCACCCGCGAGCAACTCGCTGACTACGCAGAGAAGGTGAAGCCAAAAAAACTGCTCCTCGTTCATGGGGAGGAGCCGGCGCAGAACTGGTTCATCAACCGCTTCCGCGACACGCTTCCCGAGACGGAGATCATCCGCCCCGACACGCACCAGCCGGTGGACCTTTGGTAAGCCCATGAAACTCATCGCCATCGTCGCCATGTCTGCGAATCGTGTCATTGGACGCGAAGGGACGCTGCCGTGGCATTATCCGGAGGATTTGAAGTTCTTCAAAAAGACCACGCTCGGCCATCCCGTGCTGATGGGGCGTGCCACCTTTGATTCCATCGTGGCAGCCATTGGCAAACCTTTGCCGGGCCGGCAGAACATCGTGCTGAGCCGCACGATGGAGCCTCGCGAAGGCGTGACGATCCTGCGTGATGTCAGCGAACTGCCAAACGTGTGCGCACCGGATGCGACGGTGTTTGTGATCGGCGGAGCGCAGGTGTTTGCGGAGCTGCTGCCGCGTTGCGATGGCTTTTACCTCACGCACATCGCGAAGGACTTCGAGGGCGATGTGTTCCTGCCGCCCTTCGAGCATCTGTTCCGGCTGAAGGAGATCGTCGGCACTTCGGGCGAGCTGGAGTTTCGTTACTACGAGGCCGTTTCCGCTGCATGACGACGCGGGCGGAGGCCGTTGATAGCGGCCACCATGCTCCGCTCGCTCTCTTTTCTCGTCGTTTTCGCCCTCAGTCAGGCCCTGGCGCTCGATGCCGCCAAGCTGGCCGCCATTCATCCCGCCATGGAGGAGGCCGTGAAGGCCAAACAGGCCGCGGGCATCGTCACGCTCGTCATGAAGAAGGGCAAAGTCGTGCATCACGACGCCGCAGGCATGGCAGACATCGCCAAAGGCCGGGCGATGGAAAAGGACGCGCTGTTCTGGATCGCCTCGATGACGAAGTCGGTGAACGGCGCGGCCATTCTCTGCCTCGTGGATGATGGCAAGCTCTCGCTCGATGAGCCTGCTTCCAAATGGCTGCCGGAACTCGCGAAGGTCACTGTCGCAGGCGGCGCGAAACCGGAGAAGCCCATCACGCTGCGCATGCTGCTCTCGCACACCGCCGGCATTGCCTTCCCACCGCGTAAACCGACCGATGGTGCCATCTCGTTGAAGTCCTATGTCGCGTCGCTCATCAAGACACCGCTCGCCTTCCAGCCGGGCAGTGCCTACGAATATGGTTTCGGCCCCACGGTGGCCGGGCGCATCCTCGAAATCGTCAGCGGCATGAAGTATGAGGACTTCCTCCGCACGCGGTTGTTTGAGCCACTGGGCATGAAGGACACCACCTTCCATCCCGATGATGCGCACCGCGCCCGCATCGCACGCACCTACAAGATGGATGAGGACACGCACGAGCTCGTGCCGGGCTACAATCCCTTTGTCACCAGCGATGCCAGCGTGCAGCACATGCCGGAGCCAGCGGGCGGCCTCTTTTCCACCGCGCAGGACATGGGCCGCTTTTACGCCATGGTCGCGAATGGCGGCGAACTCGACGGCAAGCGCATCTTGAGCACCAAAGCCGTCAAAGAGATGCTCACGCCCGTCACGGCCGGTGGGAAGCAATTGAACTACTCCTGCGGCTGGATGCACAACACCGAGAAACACCGCGTGTGCGCCGCGATGCCCGTCGGCAGCCACGGCCATGGCGGTGCCTTTGCCACGAACGGCTGGATCGATCCCGCCTCCGGCCTCGTGACCGTCTTCATGGTGCAAAACGTCCTCGTGCCGGATAGTGGCAAGCCTCGCGATGCCTTTCAGAAGCTCGTGATGGAAGCCGCAGGGATCGCCGTGAAGGTACCGGTGGCCGCGAAGAAGAAGTAGGTGGTGAACGGTAGGCAGTGGGCAGTTGGCGGTGAAGACAG
Source organism: Prosthecobacter sp. (assembly GCA_046316935.1). Taxonomy (GTDB): domain Bacteria; phylum Verrucomicrobiota; class Verrucomicrobiia; order Verrucomicrobiales; family Verrucomicrobiaceae; genus Prosthecobacter. Next base: position 3,106 of record JBKCXA010000070.1, on the reverse strand, counting down.
ACCCCAGCTCACCGTCCACCGCTCACCGTCCACCGCTAACCGGCTCACAGCAGCTCCATCTGCGTCTCCGAAGCACCGACAAGCTGAAAAACAGCTCTTGGGCGACTGCGGGCCACTTCGAGGGTCGCCGTGGGTTTGCGACGCTCGGCACAGACGACACGGGCGTCCTTGGCTCCGGCGGCATCGAGGGCGGTGCGGATGCGTTTGGAGGCGAGATCAGGATCGTTGCAGTCATCGCTGAGATGGCCAAGCACGACATTGCTGAGACCTGGATGAGCGATTTCGCCGATCAGCTCAGCCGCTTGATCATTCGATAGATGGCCGTGACGCGAGGAAATGCGCTGTTTGGTGGCCCACGGGCGTTTCGTGTCGGCATCGAGGAGCTGCGTGTCGTAGTTGGCCTCGACAAACAGCGTGTCGGAGCCGCGGAGGCGGTCTTTGATCAAATTGGTGACGAAGCCGACATCGCTCAAGATGCCCAGCCGGGCGCCTTCGGTGGCCAGCACATAGCCCACGGGGTCCACCGCATCGTGCGGCACGGGAAAGCTCTCGATGCGCAGATCGCGGTAGTCGAAGGCGCTGCCCGTTTGCATCAAACGCCACGCGGGCGGCGTGCGGAAGGTGAGGCTGCCGAGCAGATGCTCCTGCGTGAGGCCGGTGCAAAACAGCGGCAGCGCCCGGCCACGACTGAGCACCTCCAGGCCGCCCGTGTGGTCCTGATGCTCATGCGTGAGCAGGATGCCATCCAGATCTTCCAGCGTGAGTCCGATGCTCTCCAGCCGCAGCACGATCTGCTTCGCGCTCAGGCCCGCGTCCACCAGCAGCGTGGTGCTGCCGGTGGTGATCACGGCGCAGTTTCCAGAACTGCCGCTGCCCAAGACGGTGAGATGCATGCCGTGGCATTAGACAGCATCCCGCCGAGTGCAAACAGCCTCGAAACTCAACCGCAGTCACACCCGCCATGGACGATGCATGCTTGCTCCGGTTCGGGTCCGCCTGTCAGCTCCATTCGCAAACCGGTTGCTTTTGTAACCGACTTGCGACAATAAGAAGCCACTCAAGCCATGTTTCGCCCTGTCTTCACCCTCCTTTTTGTCGCCGCGCCTGCGTTGATTGCCCAGCAGCCCCACCGGCACGACCCCTCTCACAATCATGCGGAGGAGGTCATCCCGCTGGATGAGGTCATCATTTCCGCACCGCTGGACCGCCCGCTGTATCAGCAGGCACAGGCCGCCTCGATCCTCGCCTCCGATGCGCTCACACTGGGCAGTGAGGCCTCGCTTGGACAAACGCTCAGCCGTGTGCCGGGCGTGAGCAGCACCTACTTTGGTCAATCCTCCAGCCGTCCCATCATTCGCGGCCTCGAGGGCGATCGCATCCGCGTGTTGCAAAACGGGCTGAACACCATCGACGCCTCCGCGGCGAGCCCTGACCATGCGACGAGCTTCGATGTGTCGAACCTGAAATCCATCGAGGTCGTCCGCGGCCCGGCGACGGTGCTCTACGGCTCGAATGCCATCGGCGGCGTGGTGAATGCCATCGACGGGCGCATCGTGGATGAGAAGCTGGAGGCCGGCACCATCCGCGGCTCGCTGGGCAGCCGGTTCAGCAGTGTGGACCAGGGCTACGCCACGAATTTCATGCTCGAGGGCGGCCTCGGCCACGGGCTGGCATTTCACATCGAGGGCTTCACCCGCGCAGCCGAGGACTTCCGCGTGCCAGGCGAGCTGCGCTCCAGCGCCTTTCAGGAGCGAAACCCGCTCCCCGCCGACACTCCGGAGCCGCGTGAGGTGGTGCCCAACAGCTACCTCCGCGCCGAGGGCCTCAGCGGCGGCCTCAGCTATGTGTGGGACGAGGGGTTTGTCGGCTTCTCCTGGTCGGAATACCACTCCCGTTATGGCTCCACCGTGGCGAAGGACGTTTTCATCGACCTCAACCAGACCCGCCTCGATGTGCGCGGTGCCTTTTACAAACCTCTGCCCAAAATCAAGGAACTCAGCTACCGCTTTGCCTGGTCGGACTACGAGCACACGGAGTTCGAGGGCGGCATGGACAACACCGTCTTCAAAAACGACGGCTACGATCTCCGCGTCGAGGCGAAGCATGAGAAAATCGCCGGGCTGGAGGGCGTGATCGGTTTCCAGTCGGATCGCAGTGACTTCCTCATCAGCGGCGCGGAGGCCTTCATGCCCCCGTCGATCACCCAGTCGAATTCGCTCTTCTTCTTCGAGGAACTCGCCGCCACCGAAAAGCTGCGCTTCCAGTTCGGCGGACGTTACGACCACATCGACGTGGACTCCGTGCAAAACGACGTCTTCGGCCCGGCCATCCACCGGAATTTCGACAACCTCAGCGGCTCCATCGGTGCCGTCTTCACGCCCAACGAGACCTACGCCGCCGCCCTCACCCTCACCTATGCGGAGCGTGCGCCCACATCGCAGGAGCTGTTTGCCAACGGCGTGCATGCCGCCACGAACACCTTTGAGCTCGGCAATCCGAATCTCGGCCTCGAAAGCTCGCTCGGCCTCGATTTGAACGTGCGCAAGCGCACCGGCTGGGTCACCGGCTCCATCGGCGGCTACTACACCCGCTACAACGGCTTCGTCGGCCTCTTCCCCACCGGCGCCGTGCGGGTCACGCCCGATGGCGATGTGTTCAACGAATTCGGCTACAGCAGCGTCGATGCCGAATTCCTCGGCGGCGAGCTCGAGGCTCAATTCCATCTCCTGCACCCCCTGGATGGCACCGAGGCGGACACACCCCGCACAAACCTGCACTGGGAAGTGCGTGCCGATGCCGTGCGGGCTCGCAATGCCGAGGGCGGAGGCTCACTGCCGCGCATCCCGCCCTTCCACCTCACCAATGCGCTCGTCTTTCAGCGTGGCGGGCTCACCGCACGCCTTGAGGGCATCTACGCCGCGCCTCAGGACCGCCTCGCCGCCAACGAACTGCGCACCGACAGCTATTTCCTCGTCAACGCCTCGCTGAACTACCAGTTCAAAGTCGCCAAGACCACCTGCGATCTCTTCCTCAAAGGCATGAATCTCACCAACGAGCAGGCCCGCGAGCACACCTCCTTCCTGAAGGACCAGCTTCCCCTGCCCGG
>JBKCXA010000069.1:0-2795 GCA_046316935.1 Prosthecobacter sp. | reverse complement strand
GGCCCGAACGAGGCGCTCATTTTCGACGTGGAGCTCTTCAAGGTGAAGTAAAGCGCCGCGTGCCGCCGTTCAGACGGCCATGCGAGTCCTGTTTCTGCTATTCCTGCTTTCGGCGGCGTGCTGGGGTGCGCAGCCGAATGTCGGTGTGATCATCAGCGCTGACCAGGGCTATCCCGATCTCGGCTGCATCGGCACGAAGCCGCTCATCACGCCGAATCTCGACAAGCTGGCGGCCGAGGGCGTGAGGGCGAGGAGTTTTTATGTGACCTGGCCCGCCTGCACGCCATCGCGTGGCAGCGTGCTCACGGGACGCTATCCGCAGCGCAACGGACTCTACGACATGGTGCGCAATGACATGGTGAACTATTGCTACCAGTTCTCGCCGGAGGAGTATGCCGTGTCCCCAGAAATGACGCTCGGCCTGGATGTGCGCGAGGTGACGATCGGCGACATGCTGAAGAAGGCGGGTTACGCGACCGGTTGCGTGGGCAAGTGGGACATGGGGCAGGCGAGGCGGTACCTGCCGCTGCAGCGCGGATTTGATTTCTTTTACGGCCATGGGAACAACGGCATCGATTACTACACGCACGAGCGTTACGGCGTGCCGTCGATGTTCCGCGGCAATGAGCGCACGCAGGAGGACAAGGGCACTTATGTGACGGATGTCTTTCGTCGTGAGGCGCTGCGCTTCATCGGCGAGCACGCGGGGAAGCGGCCGTTCTTCCTCTACCTGCCTTTCAATGCGCCGCACAGCGCCTCGACCTTTGGGGAAGGCACGAAGGAAGGCGAAAAGAAGAAGGGCGAGGGCGTGCATGCACCGGAAAAGTATGTCGCCATGTATCGCGGGAAGATCGAGGACGAGAAACTGGCGCGATACTGCGGCGCGGTGACGTGCATGGACGAGGCCATCGGCGCGGTGATGGATGCGGTGGAGAAGGCCGGGCTCACGAAAGACACGATTTTCCTCTTTCTCTCCGACAACGGTGGCAGTGGCAATGGCGGCAACGCACCGCTGAAAGGCAGCAAGAGCACGATGTGGGAGGGCGGGCTGCGTGTGCCCTTCATCCTGCGCTGGCCCGGCAAGGTGCCCGCAGGCAAAGTGACGGACGAATTCCTTACCTCGCTCGAACTTCTGCCCACGCTGCTCGCCGCCACCGGTGCGAAGGCACCCGAGGGCCTAAAACTCGATGGTCACGACATGCTGCCGGTGCTTTGCGGCGAGGCGAAATCACCACGACGCGAGATGTTTTGGCAACGTCGGGGTGACAAGGCGGCTCGATTCGAAAATTGGAAGTGGGTCGAGTCCGGCAAAGGCGGCGCCCTATATGATTTGAGCACTGATTTGGGCGAAAAACACGATTTGAGCCGCGAGAAGCCCGAAGTGGCGAAAAAGATGCGTCAGCGCTTTGAGGCTTGGCGGGCCGAAATGGATGCCAGCGAGCCTCGCGGGCCGTTTCGGGACTATTGAAGCATAGACTAAGAGTCACCGGGAGCGATTCACTGATTTGAATCAATGCTTCAAATTCTCGCGAAGCTGCCGGATCGGCTCGAAAGCGTACTCGATCAGCGCATTGCTGCCCGTGGTGATGCGTGCCTCGCCCGTCATGCCGACACGTACAGCCTGCGGCACGCCGCGCACGCGGATGGTCCGCTCGTCGAGCGGTGCTGTGGCCACAAAGCCGGTGCCGTCGATGTCTGTGACCGCGGCGGGGCTGATCCAGTCCACTTTCCCGGTCAGCGTGCCGTAGCGCTGATACGGATATGCATCTAAAAACAGCCGCGCGTTCTGCCCGGTGGCGAGGCGGCTCATGCCGTTCTCTGCCAGCAGCATGCGCACGCGCGGCTCCGCGCCGATGCGGGCGAGCTGGCACAGCTCCTGGCCGGGCTGAAGCACGTTGCCGGTGTTTTTTTGCGTCAATGAGATCACGATCGCGTCATACGGCGCGCGGATGGTGAGCTGGTCCTGCTGCGTGCTCGCGAGATCGCGTTTCAGCGCCTCGATGCGGCTGTGCAAGCCTGCGATCTCGGCTTTTTCCGTCAGCCGTTTGTGCGCACGGTCGTTTTCTTGCCGCTGTGGCTCCAGCTTGGCCATTTCGAGCGTTTTTTGTGCGAGCGCGAGATCGGTCTCGGCTTGTGCGGACTCGAGCTGGCGGCGCAGATGCTCCTCCTGCGACATCGCGCCCTCTTTGACTAGCTTCCCGGTGCTTTCCGAGAGAGCCTTGGCTGCATCCGTGTGACGCTGGCGAAAAACGATCTCACGCTCCGTCTGGGCGATTTCCGCGTTTTTGATCGCGAGCATGGACTCGTGGAGCGCCTCCAGTTTGGCCACGCCCTGCTCCTTGGCGTCCAGTTCGGCACTCAAGGTCTGCAACTGCGTGTGCCGCGCGCGGATCTCATCGCTGTGCAAAAGGAAGAGCATGTCGCCTTCCCTAACCTCCTGACCCTCGACGATGCTCACGGCCTTCACCACCACCTGATACGGTGCCTGGATCGGGTCCGCGCCGTCCTTGGGCACCAGTTTGAAGCGGCAGGTCACCGTCTCCGGCACGCGCACGAGGATCGCGGTCGTGACCGCCGCGGCGAAGAGCAGAATGAGAAACCATGCGATAAAGCGGAGAGCGCGTGGTGGCGGGTCGCGCGGGAGCATGGATTGTTGCTGGAGGTCGGAGGGCATGGGAATGACGAATTTAGACTGACGAATGAATGTCGAAGTCGCGTCCCGGGTAGTGCGCTTCGTCCTGGTAGCGCCGTCGTGGGCCGAAACGTGCTCGAAGATCATCCGCCCCGTCCGCAGG
>JBKCXA010000068.1:0-6882 GCA_046316935.1 Prosthecobacter sp. | reverse complement strand
TGATGGTTTCCGGGTCCTTCAGCAACTCCCGCTCAAATTCCTCGAGCTGGAAGGTCTCGCGCTGCTCGAAGTAATCGAGCGCGTCCTTAGCTGCCGTGGCAGCCTCCCAGGGCGGTGTGTCATCTTCTTCGCTCTCGGTGGGCTTCTTTTCCTCCAGGAAGCTCACCGCCATCTTCGCATACGCATTCGTGAGGAAAGCCGCATCCGGCACGGCCTCGACGCCGAGGAATTCACGCACCCAAAAGCGGGTGTCCGCTCCGCCGCGGTCGAAGGTAAGAATGTAGTAACCTTTCTCCGACCAGTAATCGAGGATGAGGCAGCCTTTGTCGATCTTGTCGGGATTGATGCCCTGCTCGGTGGAGAGGCGTAGGTCGCCATTGCGGGCGGTGATGGTGAGGAAAGGCGTGACGCTGTCCGATTTGAGGATGCAGAGGCCGTTCACCAGCTCGCCCTCGATGTGAATCTCCTTCAGCAGCGCGATGCAGAGGTCGCCCGCCTTGATGTTCGGATGGTTGGACTTGGCGTAAAGGCGCTTGGCGATCTCGATGCCGCGCTCCAGCAGGTTTGCCTCACCGGCGAAGATGGCCTTCTCGCAGATGTTCATTTCATGCTGGTCGAGCGAGGCATGATGAGTGAAGCGATGCCCGATGAGATTCTTGAAGGGCTTCACAAACAGAGCCGTCAGGGTCTCCTGGTCCTTCTCCGCGATCTCGAAGACCTCTTTCGAGGTTTGCAGCGGCTCCTCACGTTGAGGATTGCCGATTTTGGCGAGGACGGCCTTGGTGGCGGTGGCGGTGTTGAGACGAAGCTTGATGGACATGCAGGGGGCCGCGGAGGCTAGCGAGCATGAAAGAGGTGCAAGCGCTCAAAAGCAGATTGATCGTTCCTATGCTGCTGGTCGCGATCGAGCTTGTGATGTCGCGAGGCGTGAAAAATGCGTCTCCGAGGGCAGGGCGGTGAAAAAGCTCTTGCCAGAGCGCCGGGCCTCCCGCAATGTCCACACCGTTCACGAGACTCAGGACTGAGTTCTGGACACTGGTGACTCCCCGGCAGGTTTGCCGCTGTTTTTCTGGCCACAGCGCCATTGAAACTTTCTGCGCATCCCCCATGCGTGCGGGCATTCCTCTTGGAGTCATCGCGGCCAGGCCGCTTTCCCTCTCCTTTCCCCATACCAACCCCGCACGGTATGCCGCTCACGTTTGAGCGTCTCACCGCTGCCACCGATAACCGACATCGCACCCCCTCATGGCTGGCCACAATAAATGGTCCAAGATCAAGCGCACCAAGGCGGTCATTGATGCCAAGCGCGGCAACGCCTTCTCCAAGCTCGCCAAGGAGCTCACCCTCGCCGCGAAAGCGGGCGGCGGCAGCCCGGACACCAACGCCCGCCTCCGCAGCGCCATCACTGCCGCGAAGGCCGCCAACGTCCCGAACGACAACATCGACCGCGCCATCAAAAAAGGCACCGGTGAGCTCGCCAGCGCCGCTTTGGAAGAAGTGCTCTACGAGGCCTACGCACCCGGCGGCGTCGCCATGATGATCGAAATCGTCACCGACAACCGCAACCGCAGCGCCAACGACGTCCGCGTCCTCCTTTCGAAAAACAATGGCACCTTCGCCGATAGCGGCAGCGTGGCCTACATGTTCCAGCGCCGCGGCGAGATCCGTCTCGACAAGCCCGCCGCCACCGAGGACCAGCTCATGGAGATCGCTCTCGATGCCGGTGCGGACGACATCGTGGACGATGGCGACGACTGGGTCGTTTACACCCCCACCGACAAGCTCTTCCAGGTAGCCAATGCCCTGCGGGATCAAAACATCACCTCCCGCAGCCAGAAGCTCATCTACCAGCCGCAGACCACCGTCACCATCACCGACGTGGCCACCGCGAAGTCCCTCATCAAGCTCCACGACCTCCTCGACGACTACGACGACACGCAAAACGTGCACGCCAACTTCGAAATCGACGACTCCATCGCCGACCAGCTCGATTAATCCCCCTTTCCCCATCCATCATGCCCGACGAAGAACTTCCTGCTGACGAGGCCGCCGAAACCAAGCCCAAGCGCAAGCCCGCCGCGAAAAAGGCTCCTGCCAAAAAAGCAGCCGTGAAGAAGCCTGCGGCCAAAAAAGCCGCGCCAGCCGCCAAAAAGGCCGCCGCTGTCAAAAAGCCAGCTGCGAAGAAAGCTGCCACCAAGCGCAAAACCAAGGCCGAAGCCGCCGCGGAAACCACGCCTGAGCTTCCGCTCGCCGAGGCTCCCGCCCCAGCGCCCGCTCCCGTCGTGGAAGTCGCCCCCGAGCCTCCTGCTCCCGTCGTCGTCGAAGCGGCGCCACCTCCCGCGCCTGAACCTGCTCCTGCCGCTCCCGCCGTTGCCGCGGCCGAAGCACCACAACAAGCTCCCGCCGCGCAGCCTCAACAGCAACAGCCTCAAAACGCCCACGAACGCCGTAAATCCAAGTTTGAGCGTTGGAAGGAAAAGCAGCGCCAGCGTGCTCTCGAGCGTCAGCAAGCCCGTCAAAACGGTCAAGGTGGTCAATACAATCAGAACGGCCCCGCTCCCTCTCACAGCCATCAGCAAGCTGCCGCCGCCGAGCCCCAGCCAGCCAAAGAAATCGAACTCGGTCCGCCCGAGCCTGCCAATGGCATCCTTGAACTCCATCCGAAAGGCTATGGCAACCTCCGCCAGAAGGATCGCGCCTATGCGCAGCATCCGAATGACTGCTGGGTCAGCCAGGACACCATCCGCCAGTATGGCATGCGTGAAGGCATGCTCATCGCCGGCGTCCAGCGGAAGGGCCCTCGCGGCCCGCAGCTCACCGAAGTCACCGAGATCAATGCCCGCGCCCCCGAGGCCGTCCGTGATCTTCCGCTCTTCGAGGAACTCAAGGCCATCAATCCCAACAAGCGCATCCAGCTTGAGACCCACAAGGACCGCCTCACCACCCGCGTGATCGACATGTTCACGCCCGTCGGCCGCGGCCAGCGTGGTTTGATCGTGGCCCCGCCGCGTTCCGGCAAGACCACCATCCTCCAGCACGTCGCCGAGGCCGTCACCACGAACCACCCCGGCACCCACCTCATGATTTTGCTCGTCGATGAGCGTCCTGAGGAGGTCACCGAGTTCAAACGCGCCCTGCCGAATGCCGAGATCTTTGCCAGCAGCAACGATCAGGACGTCAAATGCCACACCCGCATCTCCCAGTTCGCCATCGAGCGTGCCAAGCGCCTCGTCGAGTGCGGCGAGCATGTCTTCATGCTCATTGACTCCATCACCCGCATGGCTCGCTCCTTCAACAACACCTCGAAGAACAACGCCACCATGAGCGGCGGTGTCGGCGTCGGTGCCCTCGAGATCCCGCGCCGCCTTTTCGCCGCTGCCCGCAATACCCGCACCGCCGGCAGCCTCACCATCCTCGCCACCGCCCTCATCGAGACCGGCAGCAAGATGGACGACCTCATCTTCCTCGAGTTCAAAGGCACCGGAAACATGGAGCTCGTGCTCGACCGCAAGATCGCCGAGCAGTTCTACTACCCCGCCGTGAACATCTTCAAGTCTGGCACCCGCCGTGAGGAGCTGCTCCTGCAGTCCTTCCAGCTCGACAAGATCCACATGCTCCGCCGCGGCCTCGCTGGAGGGAAACCCATCGACGCCATCCAACGCGTCCTCACCCTGCTCGAACGCTACCCGAGCAACGCCCAGATGCTCGTCGATCTCCCCAGTAAAACGAGCTGAGTTTAGTCAGGGTTATCCTAGACAGTAACCCAATGCCTGCATCCGCATTGCTCGGCCCTCTACTTCTTTGGGCTGTCGTTCGGCGAGCTCCAACTTCCCGCGTTTGCAAGTTTGGGGTCTATCTCACTTTTCAGTTTCCGATCGAGAACAAGAAAAGCTGCTCACATCTTCCGCCAGGCTATCTCCGCGCCTCTTTTTTGCCGTTTTGCCGGAACTGAAGGTCGCGGACGACCCTCGTCATCTCAGCACGGTGGCTGGAAAACCGGTATTTTTGCTCGGCGACACTGTCTGTGCGCTTTTCATGCGCTGGCGCGGGAGGGGATGGCTTGATCTTTATTAATGGCCTGAAGACCACGAGGACGACTGGCTGCTTTTGATTTGTGGAGTCAAATCCTGATCCGAATCAGCATGAGTTCTTCCGATACATCGCGGGTGAGCTGCCGATGCGTTTGCGGAAGTGCTGGGAGAAGCTGCTTTGATCGACGAAGCCGCATCGCATGGCGATCTCGTTGGCGGAGAGGGTGCTTTGTTCGAGCAGCTTGGTGGCTTCCAACACTCGGGTGCGGATGAGGAATTCCTGTGGGGTGATGCCAAAGGCGCTCTGAAAGCGCCGCTGGAGCTGGCGGACGGATTGGCCACACGATTTGGCGATGTCCTCGATCTTGAGCGGCTTGGAAAAATCACGCCGGATGATCTCCACGGCCTGCGCCACGGTTTGGAAGACGGGCAGTCTTCGCTCGGCCTCATCGGGACGGCGCAGCGTGCCCATCACGCCCTGCACGCGGCCACGGCGGTCGTAGAGCGGCAGTTTGGTGACAAGAAACCAGTCCGGCATGCCCTGGCGGTCCCACCACAGCTCGATGCGCTCGATGATTCGTGCCTGACCGGCGAGAAGGCGCTTGTCGTCATCCACATAGGCCTGAGCCATCGTGTCGGGATTGATGTCGAAATCCGTGCGACCGATGAATTCGGAGTCGTCGTGCATTTGATAGCGTTGCAGCAAGCCCTGGCTGGCAAACATGAGATGGCCGTCGCGGTTCTTGGCGAAGAAATAGACGCCGGGCAGATGATCAAAGAGCCGCTGGAAGAGCATCGAGGGCTCCAGGGAGGTCATCCACGCATCCCGCTGCTGCTTCCAGCGCCGGATGACCGCCGTGGATCGCTGCTGACGGTCGAGAGGCTTGAGGGGTGTCGCATTTCGCATCATCTTTGTCGTGACGAGAATGCCCGGCTTTGCTTTGCTCCGCAATCATGAAACCCATCGTCCAGATCAGCCTCGACCTCACGAACATCGACGAAGCCCTCGAAACCGCCGCCCTGGCGATGCGGGCTGGTGTGGATTGGCTGGAAGCCGGAACGCCGCTCATTCTCGCGGAAGGTTTGCATGGCGTGCGTGCCCTGCGGAAGGCTTTTCCGACCACGCCGATCGTTGCCGACCTCAAAACGATGGATGGCGGCTATTTGGAGGCTGAAATGATGGCGAAGGCGGGTGCCACGCATGTCGTCGTCATGGCCCGGGCTCATGCCGAAACGGTGAAATGCGTCGTGAAGGCCGGGAACGACTTCGGCTGCAAAGTCATGGGCGATAACATGATCTGCGAAGACATGGTCGCGGGAGCGAAATGGCTCGAAGACCTCGGCTGCGACTACATCATTCATCACATCGGCTACGACGAGCGTCGCGGCATCGCCGCCGCCGGCCACCGCATGCCCAGCCCGCTCGACAAGCTCCGCGAGGTCGTCCAGGCCGTGAAAGTGCCCGTGCAAGCCGTCGGCGGCCTCAGCCTCGAACAAGCCATCCAGTGCCCGAAGTATGGCGCACCTCTCGTCGTGCTCGGTGCCCCGCTCACCATTGATGCCGACGCTTTCAAGACGGCCGATGGCAATCTCGAAGCCTCGCTGAGAATGATTTGCGAGGCCGTGCATGCACAGGATGTGCCGGCGTTTTGATCACTCCGCCCGGATCTGGAAGAAGGCGGCGTTGTCAGGGGTCATGAAGTAAAAGTCCAGCTTGCCCGCGCCATTGATGAATGTTTGCGGTTCGGTCATCGGAAACGGCGTGAAGGTTTGCAGGTTGGTGGACTTCTCGACGCCGATGGTGAGCTTGAAGAGGCCTGTGGCAGGGTTTTTCGTGATCAAGGGCGTGCCCACGTTCAGCGCCTGCACCTGCGAGGTCGTGTACAGGCCGGCCCCGCTCGCATTCGACATGAGCGTGTTCACCAGCGCGGTTTGCGCGACCTGCCAGTTGAAGCCGAGCGCGGCCATCTGGAATTCGGAGGCATCATTGAGTCCGTCGCCATCAGTGTCCCGCGTGAAGGTGAGCACGGTGACCGGGAAGAACGTGCTGGACGAGTGCCCGACGGTGTCCACGACGGTGAGAAGGATGTTGGTGGGTCCAGACGAAAGGGCTGTTCCGGGCGAAGGAATCTGCGTCACGCTGGACACGCCGATGGCATCGTAGGTCACGGCTTGCGGGACATAGTTGGGGGTCACGGCAGGGGCGACGAGCACTCGGGGCGAAAAGCCACCCGCAGGCGCGGTGATGGTCGGGGCTGTGACGTCGATGAACACACTGGTTTTCACTCCGCTGGATGCTGCCGCGCTGCCATCGGCATCCTGATAGTTCAGCCCCACAGAGTAGTGGCCGTCCGGCAAGGGCTGTGTCATGGAGGCAAACACGGGCGAGCCGGTCGGGTTGGCGGGGGAGAAGGTGAAGGAGTGCATGCCCATGCTTTCCTGCGATGTGGCGAGCGTGAGCGCATGCGTGGCTGGAGTGTTGTTCCAGAAGACAAGCTTCACACTGCCTGGAAGCGCAGGCTCCGGCAGGCTGAAGTTGACCGTGAGCGTGCTGGTGTGTGTGGTGAACGAATTGGGAGCGGAGAGTGTGGGAGGCACTGTCACCGTGGTGGGCGGGCCGAAGACATAAGCCCAGCCTTTGTCCACCGCCGCCTCGTCGCAGCCGGGTGCGCCAGCCACGATGGTGGTGCCGTCAATGGCCACAGCGGAGGCGAAGCCATCGTCGCCACCATCATAGGCTGGACTGCTCAGGGTGAGTATTGGCACACCCGGTATGGCTCGGGCGAGGTCATACACATAAGGACCGAAAACCACGCGTGTGCCTGAAATGGCCAGCCCGCCGTCAAACAGG
>JBKCXA010000067.1:0-6607 GCA_046316935.1 Prosthecobacter sp. | reverse complement strand
GGATGAAGGTGGGATCGGAGCGGTTCGCCGGATTTGCGCCAAAGGGAAGGCCTGTGACTGCATCGTAGCGGATGATTCGTTGCCCAGCGCCACGTGAATCCACCACATACACCAGGGAATGCCGCGTACCCGTCTCCACGGGGTCGGTGCCGATGTAATCAAACGCCACGCCTGGTTGCGGGATGCCAAAACCGTAATTGATCCGTCGCTCCGTCGTGCCACCCACCGCGATGAGCAAGCCATCGCCAAAGCGCGTGATGGCACGCCTGCCATCCAGTGCGCTGAAAGCGATGTAGGCGGGAAACGAAAAGCTGTCAGAGGTGTCGAGGCGCTTCGCCTCCCCACCGAAAATGCGCGGCAGATAAATGCCTCCGCCTGCCGCCACCTCACCGACGTGTGTGTAAGCCCACAGGCTGTGACTGCTGTAGCCAACCGAGTAAAAGATGCCCTGCCACATCGCCGCACCGTAGGGATTCAAGATGTTGGGCGATGGGCCAGAGCGCGCGTCTTCGAGCGATTTGGTCCAGCCATCAGCCGTAGTGTAGCGATAGGACGCCACCTTTCGCTGCCCTGCCGGGTCCTGCGTATCCACCACCCAGAAGTTGTCCCGGGTGCGAAAGCCCATGCCCGCTGCCTTCGCGAGACTGTTGTCGAACGGCAGGAACATCGTCTGCTGCCCGGTCGAGCCGTCGAAGGCAAAGAGGTCACCATGACTGCTTGCGGCGAACACTTCGGCGGCGGTGACCGCGTTACCTGCTCCGACGAGGGTCATGAGGGCAATGGCAATTCCACTCCTTCGCGGGCGGAATAGATCGGAAAACGTGAAGAGTATGTTCATGGCAGATTGAGCGGTGGGCGGGTTTCAGGGAGATCCGTTTCACGCCCCTCTTAGCCCGTGGTGAAAAACTTGTTTCACCCCCGCCGTCACTTTTTATCATCCACCACTCACCCAGATGTCATCGCCGCCGAAAGACAAAGCTGCCTCGCCCTTTCCCACCACCTCGTGGAGTCTGGTGCAGCGCGTGCAAAAAGGCACGGAGACCGACGCTCTGCGGGCGCTGGAAGAGATCTGCCGACTCTACTGGTATCCCATCTATGCGTATGCGCGGCGCAGCGGCTTCGGGCCGCACGATGCGGAGGATCTGGCGCAGGTGTTTTTCCAGCAAATGATCGCCCGCGAGACCATGCAGGCCGTGCGGCAGGAGAAAGGCCGCCTGCGCACCTTCATGCTCACGTTGCTCATGCAAGTCATCAGCCGTCAAATCCGGCATGACCGCGCGGGAAAGCGCGGTGGCGGCCACGAGGTCGTCTCGCTCGACGAAATGGCGGCTGAGGAACGCTACGGTCATGAACCGGCACACGAAGCCGATCCGGCGCGGCTGTTTGACCGCGCCTGGGCCGGCCGCATGCTGGAGCGTGCGGAGTCTCGGCTGCGCGAAGACTATGAGAAGGCCAGGAATGCCGCCACCTTCGATGTGCTGCGGCCTTTTCTGCCCTCCTCCACCGGTGAGGCGAGCTATCCAGAGATCGCCGCGCGCCTAGGCATCCGCGAGGGCGCCGTGCGCCTGCAGGTGCATCGCATGAGGAAACGCTTCGCCGAGCTGATCGACGAAGAAATCGCCCAGACCGTGACGAATCCCGCCGAACTGGAAGTCGAGCGCGATTACTTGATCGGGCTGGTGGGAGCGGGCTGACCGCATCCATCAGGAAACCTGCCACAGTTCGCCAATCCTGACAGGCATCCCCTCCTCGTTTCATTCGCCTGTCACCTTGCGAACGGTAATCCGGTGAATGTGCAACGGGACGGATGGACTGACCCCGATGCCCAGGCGCAGGCTTTCGCGCAAGGACATGTGCGGCACAAGGTCGAGGTGCTGGTAGCTTGCCGGTGACGTGCCCCATTCCACCAAGAGCTCGTCATCCACATAGCCTCGCAACCCCGTCTTGCGCACCTCAACCTTGGAGCGATGGCGGGATCCTGCCTTCAGAATGCGATCGCGCATCAGGGTGCCATCCTTCCGATCATTCATTCGTAGTCCGGAAATGGTGTCAAAACCGGCCTTCATGCCCGCATTATTGGGCATGTTCACTACCCACAAGAATTGCCGTCCATAACCCGAGAGAATCTGCACGATCTCCCTGCTGTCGGTCTGCGGCGTGAACTCGATCTCGAAATCATACTCTTCCGGTGGTTGAAAAGGCAGTTGCAGCCGGGGCGAGCCGCCTCCCGGCACCTTGCCATCTCCCGCAGTTTGGATGTCGTTACCTTCACGAGTCCAAATCCCCGCGACGACATCGCGTTTGAGATCGATGAGCGGCATCAAGTCGACCACATTGCCCGCCAGGCTGGATGCGGGGGCTGCTCCTGTCTTCTGCCACCACTCTTCCAACGGCCTGCCATTCAGCTTCTTGAGCTTGGGCAGCGAGCGCAGCAGTTCCGCGGTGATGGGAATGTCCGCATTGCAGTCCAGCTCCTCGATGCCCGTGCCCGCCAGCGGCGAGAGATCCTTCACGCCGGTGTCGCGAATGTTGAGCACTCGCAACTGCGGCATCTCACGCACAAAGGCAATGTCCTTCAAATGCGGCGTGGTGTTGAGCGTCAGCAACCCAAGCGGCAGTTTCTTGAGCCCGGAGAAATCCTGGATGCCCTTCGCGTTCGGCAGGTTCAGCGACCAGAGCACGGGCATCGTCTCCAGCGGCGAGAGATCGGTGAGTTGGCTTTGGAAAATGCCGAGTTGCTCCAGTTTCATGCCTTTCAGGCAGGAGATGTCCCGCAGCCACACATCGTGGAAAAACAGGGACACCACACCCGTCAGGGCCGCCACCGGAGTGATGTCCTTCAGTTCCTTGCCGTTGTTGCTGATGCCCAGATAGGTGATGCGTCCGCGCTGCTTGTCCTCGTCTCTGCGCAGGATCGCCACGTCGGAGCCATTCAATTCGTCGAGCTTGGCCTTCAGCAGCGCCCACTGCGTCTCCACATCGGCGGCGGTCATCTGTCTGGTAAACTCAGCCAGGTCGAATGGAACCTTCTCTCCGGGCGCTGGCCGGAGGACATTCACCGGCTTTCGGTTGATCAGCTCAAGCTTAGGCAGCGAGCGGAGCAACTCCGCACTGATGGGCACGTCGTTGTCGCATTCCAACTCTTTGAGTTCCATCCCGGCCAGGGGCGAGAGGTCTTTGACACTGGTGCCCAGAATATTGAGGTGAGTGAGCGGCATACCGCGCACGAAGGCGATGTCTTTGAGCTGCGGATTGGTGTTCAAATCCAGAACCTGCAGCTTGAGACGTCCCAGCGGGGTAAAGTCCTTGATCCCTCTGGCATTGGCCAAATTCAACGCTGTAAGCGATGGCAGGGTGGACAGCACAGAGAGGTCAGTGAAGTTGCTCTGAAAAATCCCCAGCCGTCCAATCCGCATGCCTTTGAGACAGGAGATATCTTCCAGCCAGAGATCGTGAAATGCCAGTTCGAAGTACCCGGAGATCGCTGCGATTGGCCTGATGTCCTTGATTTGCCTGCTCTTGTGATTGATGCCTAGGTAGGTGATGCGGCCGCGCTGCTTGTCCTCGTCTTTGCGCAGGATCGTCACGTCGGAGCCATTCAATTCGTCGAGCTTGGCCTTCAGCAGCGCCCACTGCGTCTCCACATCGGCGGCGGCCATCTGCTGGCGAAAGGCTTCGAGGTCAAAGTTGCCGCGCTGCTCGACCGTCGTCTGGGGACGCAGAAATGGCCATGACAGGCCTGCGACGAGCGCGACACCCACCCAGGCCGCCGCAAGCCGCCAGCGACGCTTCGGTGTGGAGCTGATTTTTGCCGCACGAGGCCTGTCTGTGTCGATTGTTGCCAGATCACGCTTCAACTCCTCCGTGCTCTGATAGCGATCCTGCGGTCGCGGCTCCAGCGCTTTGCAGATGATCTCGTCCCAGCGCGCATCCAGCTCGGGATGCAACTCCGACGGCAGTTTGAACATGCCCTGCGGCAGCTCGCCCGTGAGCATTTGATACAGCGTCACGCCGAGCGAGAACAAATCCGAGCGCGCATCCGCCATGCCCGACTTCCGCGTCTCCGGTGCCATGAAATCCGCCGTGCCCATCGACGTGCCCGACTTCGTCAGCAGCGTGGACACCAGCGGCTCGCTCGCCTTGGCCAAGCCAAAATCCGCCACCTTCACCCACCCCTGCGCATCCAGCAGAATGTTCGCCGGCTTGATGTCACGATGCACGATCCCGTTCGCATGCGCATAGCCCAGCGCCTCGACGATCTGCGTCGCCATCTTCCGCACCTCGGCCTCCGGCAGCCTCCCGCGCTCAGCGATCTCATGGGCCAGGTCCCGCCCCTCCACATGCTCCATCACAAAGTAGAGCAGCCCGTCCGCCGCCTCGCCCGCGTCATGCACATTCACGATGCCCGGATGGCTCAGCCGCGCCATCGCCATCGCCTCATGCTGGAAACGCTCGGCAAACTTCAGGTCATCCTGGACAGACTCACGCGCCAGCACCTTGATCGCCACGAGCCTTCGCAAAGACTTTTGCAGCGCCTTGTACACCGCGCCCATCCCACCACGGCCGAGCAGTTCCAGCACCTCATAGTTCGGCAGCCTCGCCTGCATTTCCTCCACGCCCGGAGCCTGCCATCCGCCACTCGCCGGACGCGAGCCATCGGGCGGCTGGGTGAAAATCGTCGGCTGGTCCTCGGGAGACATTCTGGAGCCGATGAAAGCCCATCCGCCCCGCATCGGCAAGAGCGAGGTGCATTTCGGGCATGACACCGTGCATGCGTTCCTGCTAGCCTGCGGACTTCATCTCGTATTCCCACCATGCGCCTCGCTCTCCTTTCTGCCGTTTTAGTCCCTCTCGCCCTTCACGCCGAGCCCGTGTCCCTCTTCGACGGCAAAACCCTCGACGGCTGGGACTTTGATCCTGCCTTGTGGCGCGTCGAGGACGGCGTGATCACCGGCGGCTCCACGACGGAGAAAATCAAAAAGAACGACTTCATCAGCACGAAGAAGTCGTATCAGAACTTCGAGCTGAAGCTCAAAATCAAAGTCAGCGGCGATCCGAAGACCGGCATGCTCAACAGTGGCATCCAGATCCGCAGCGTGCGCGAGGGCAGCGCCATGAGCGGCTATCAGGTGGACTGCGGCGCGGGCTGGTTCGGCAAAATCTACGACGAACACCGCCGCAACAAGGTCATCTGGGCACCCACGCCCGAGCAGCAGGCCGCGCTCGACAAAGCCATCGACGTTTTCGGTTGGAATGAATACCGCATCCGCGCCGAAGGCCCGCGCATCCAGACCTGGATCAACGGCGTCCACTGCATGGACTACACCGAGACCGATCCCAACATCGCGCTTGATGGCCACATCGCCCCGCAAGTCCACAGCGGCGGCGTTTGCCTCGTGCAGGTCAAAGAGGTCACGATTGAAGAACTGCCCGCCACACCCGGTGCGCCCACTTGGCAGAGCATCGGCGGCGTCGAAGGCATGAAGGCCAAACTGCCGCCAAAACCGCAAGCGGATGCCGCGAAGCCAAAACGCGACATCTCCTACAACAACGTCCAAGGCACCTCCAAATCCGCCGAAGAGCAGCAAAAACTCTTCCACCTGCCCGAAGGCTACGAAATCGAACTCGTCGTGCAGGAGAGCGAAGGCCTCGGCAAATTCGTCAGCGTTTATTTCGATCAACGCGGCCGGATGTGGACGCAGACCGCGCTGGAGTATCCTGTCGATTCGAATGAAAACCCCGCTGCTGCTGAGGCGGTGTATGCGGGCAAGGGCAAGGACAAGGTGCTCGTCTATCCGCGGGAGTCTTTGAACGCGAAGATTCCCGCGGGTGGACTCACGAACCCCACCGTCTTCGCCGACGGACTCGCCATCCCGCTCGGCATCCTGCCTTGGGGCGCGGGCGATACCTGCTACGTCCAGCATGGCCACGATTTGAAGCTCTACAAAGACACGAACGGCGATGGCAAGGCCGACACCTTTGATGTCGTGCTCACCGGCTTCGGCGTGCAGGACTCGCATCTCTTCCCACATCAGTTCACGCGGGCCCCCGGCGGCTGGATCTGGATGGCGCAGGGCCTTTTCAACAACAGCAAAGTCCACAAACCCGGCAGCGATGTCGTCGTCGATTGGCCGAAGTGCAGCATGGCCCGCATGCGACCCGATGGCAGCGAGTTTGAAGTCATCAGCACCGGCCCGAACAACATCTGGGGCCTCGTCATCACCGGCGAAGGCGAGACCTTCATTCAAGAAGCGAACGACTACGGCTACCCCGTCATGCCCTTCCACGAATATGCCTACTACCCCGGCGGCATGGAGGCCCTCAAAAAGAGCTACCAGCCCGATTTCCCGCCCCAGGCTGAGTTCCGCATGGGCGGCACGGGTTTGAGCGGCTTGGCGTTGATCGAAAGTGGTTCGCTGTCGCCATCGGCAGTGGCTCAGAGTTCTGTAGTCCCGGCTTTAGCCGGCTCAGGGGCATCAGAACCGGCTAAAGCCGGGACTACAATACCCAAGCCCGCCCATGTGATGGCCGTCGCCAATCCTATCATCTCGAAGATTCAAACCATCGCCATGCACCGCGACGGCGCGTATTGGAAGCTCGCCCAGCT
>JBKCXA010000066.1:0-5611 GCA_046316935.1 Prosthecobacter sp. | reverse complement strand
AACTGCAAACGCGGCTCTTTGAAGGCCGGGCGCAGCGGCGGCAGCTCGCGACTCCAGATCAGGCGGGGCGCCGCGGGCATCTTTTGCGTCGTGGCAGCCGTGCGGCCGGGATCGTGCCGCCACATGGGCCAATCGGCGGCGTGCGCAAAAGCGGAGAGGAAAAGGAAGATGACAAGGCGTGGCATGGCGAGCCAGTATCTACGCGATGTTTGCCACGCAACTCACCAGCCTGATGCTTTTGCTCGCCGAAGCCGCACCGCTCAATCCGGGCCTCGCGGCCGAGGAGGAGACGAAGCGGCTGATCGGCCTCTTTGTCGTTCTCGGCATGGTGGCGCTGATTCTGAAGGGTTTTCTCATCGCCCGCTGGTTCCGGGTGAGAAAGCAGCGGCGCTCCGGCCGGTGAGCCTGTGCCGTCTCTTGAACCTTCCTGCCGCCGGGCGTAGCGTTCCGCTTCCCCTCCCATGTGTGGCTTTCTCGGCTGGTTTCGCTCCTCTCGCACGCCCTGGCGTGAGGACGATCGTGCCCGGCAATCGGCGGCGCTCAGCAGCATCGTGCATCGCGGGCCGGATGACGGCTCGGAGGCACTCGGTGAGAGCTGGTGGATGGGCTTTCGTCGGCTTTCGATCCTCGATTTGAGCGAGCATGGCCGCCAGCCGATGCGCTTTGGAGGTGGTCGCTTCACGCTGACCTTTAATGGTGAGATCTACAACTTCCGCGAGCTGCGTCGCGAGCTCGGCGAGGCTCACCTCGACTCGACGGGTGACACGGTCGTGCTCGGCACATTGATCGCTCGCGATAGCATCGAGGCCGTGCTGCCGAGGTTGCGTGGCATGTTTGCCATCGCGTGGCTGGATGAGCAGAGCGGCACGCTGACGCTGGCACGCGATCATTTTGGCATCAAACCGCTCTACTGGGCTACGAGCAGCGATGGCAGCCTTTGCTACGGCTCCGAACTGCGTGGCGTGAAGCGTTTGCGAGGTGATGCGAAGCTTTCGATGGAGGCTTTGGCAGCTTTTTTTCAATGGGGAGCCGTTCAAGCACCTCACACGATGCTTGAAGGCATTCACTGCCTGCCGCCGGGGCATCTGCTCGAATGGCGTGAAGGCCGCGTGGAGGTGCGGCGAGGGTTCGAGCCAAGCTGGCCGGGTCGCGAGGCTTGGATCAGTGATCCCGCCGAGCAGCAGCGCCGCGTCCGCGAGGGCGTGATGAGTAGCATTCAGGCTCATTTGGTCGCTGATGTGCCGGTGGGCGTATTTTTGAGCGGTGGACTCGATTCGACGCTGATGGCCGCGTGCATGCGAAAGAGCGGTCAGGAGGTCGTGAAGGCCTTTTCCATCGGTTACGAAGATGCCGCCGGTGTGCCGGATGAGACCGACGCGGCCGAGCGGACCGCGAAGCATCTTGGCTGCTCGTTTTATCGCGAGCGATTGAGCGCCGCGACGCTCGAAGCGAAGCTGGATGCCTACTTTGATGCGATGGACCAGCCCACGGGCGATGCGCTGAACACTTGGCTCGTGTCGCAAGTGGCGGCTCGCGAGGTGAAAGTAGCACTCAGCGGTCTCGGAGCCGATGAATGGTGGGCGGGCTACAACTACCATCGCCTCGCCGCGGTGGCCGCGAAGTCGCCGTTGAAGCTTGGAGGGCCTCTGATGCGCCAGTTGAATCAAATCCTGCCAGCATCACTAAAAGGCAAACCAAGCTGGAAAGCCCTGTTTTATGCTCTCGGCGGTGCGGGGGATGATCCGCAGTCCTGGCAAGCGCATGGTCGCAGCATTTTGCCAGGTGATGAGGTGGCACGGCTTCTGCGTCACAAAGGGCAAATGTCCGCCACCAGCCGCCTCGATGTTCATGCCCCGGATTCGTGGCTGCATGAGCTGCTGCTCCGCGAGACGCAGACCTACCTCGCCAACACGCTGCTGCGTGACAATGACTGGACGAGCATGGCTCACAGTCTCGAACTCCGCGTGCCGCTGATCGATGCGGAGATCTTCACGCTCGCAGGAACGATCCCGCCGGAGGCAAAGCTCACGCCGGGCGGTGGCAAGCGCATCCTGCGCGAGGCTTTCCGCGAGCTGCTGCCGCCGTGGATCTACGATGACCGGCAGAAGAAGACCTTCACGCTGCCGTTGATGAAGTGGATGAGGCTTCCGAAGTGGCAGCAGCGCATCCATGACACGCTCGAAAGCCGCCAAAGCCGCGAGCGAGGGCTGTTTGATGCCGCGCAGGTCTCGCGGATGTGTGACGACTACTTTTCCAGCCAGCTCGAATCGAAGGCCGCGTGGCCGCTGAGCCAGCGGGTGTGGCTGCTGTATGTCTTTGAAGAATGGGCTCGGAGGAATCTCGACAGCGCATGAGCACGCCCATCCTCCAGGTCTTCAACAAATACCTCTTTCCCGGCGGTGAGGAGAAGAGCGTGGACCGCATCTTCAATCATCTGCAGGACGCGCATGCGATGCATCGCTGCTTCTTCGACAGCGCCGCGTGGAAGTGCGAGGGCGCTCCGAATGCTTTCGGACAGGTGAAGCGCTTGTTTTACAATCGCGAGAGCCGTGCAGCCTTCGAACAAGCTCTCGACAGCACCGGCGCGGAGGCTGCGCTGTTTCACAACATCTACCCGGTGGGCTCGCCGTCGCTCTATCATGCCGCGATGCAACGTCGCGTGCCGGTGATCCAGTATTTGCACAACTTCCGGCCGTTCTCCGTCGGTGGCACGCTGTTCGTGAATGGCAAGGTGTGCCCGGACGGGCTTTACGGTCGCGATCTCGCCGAGGTGCGTACGGGTGCGTGGCAGAGCTCGGTGCTGAAAAGCGCCGTCTTTGCCACGATGCTGCGCTTTCTCCGCCGCAGCGGCTGGCTGCGCAGTGTGAAGGCCTGGATCGCCATCTCCGATTTCATGCGCGACCGCATCGTGCAGGCGGGCTTGGTGGATCCGGCGAAGATTCACACGCTGCGTCACTCGTGGGATGCCATGCCCAGTGCGCCGCGCACCGAGGACGCGGGCTATTACCTCTTCCTTGGTCGGCTTGTGCCTGAGAAGGGCATCGCCACGCTGCTCGATGCATGGGATGCGCTGAAGGCACAACTTGGCAACAAGACGCCTCAAGTGCTCATCGCAGGCGAAGGCCCGCTCGAGCCGCTCGTGCGGCAGCGCCTGCGCACCAATCCCTACATCGGCCACCTTGGCCAGATCGGCGGCGAGACCAAGCATGAGACCCTGCGCAAATGCCGCGCCCTCATCGCGCCCTCGGTGTGGTGGGAACCACTCGGTCTCGTGGCCTACGAAGCCTACGACTATGCGAAGCCCGTGCTCGCCGCACGATCCGGCGGTCTCGCCGAGACGGTGCAGCACGAGGTGACTGGCTTGTTACATGAACCCGGCGATGCCGAAAGCCTCCTGCGCGATGTGTTGACCATGGAAAACCTGCCGATGCCGGTTCGTGTCGAATGCGGCGCAGAAGGACGACGCTGGCTTTTGCGTGAAGCGAGCGCCGAGGCGTGGAAACAGCGCTTTGAGGAGATCCTCGCTACTTCCCTGCCGGCTCGAAGCGTTTCCGCAACTCGTTGAAATAGCGGCGCACCTGCTCGCGACGGGCGGGAGGCAGTGCGGCCTCATCCAGCGCGGCTTCCTCGGCCTGAATGGCTTCCAGCGCGGTCTGCGTGGCGGAGCGGGTGGACTGCTCCTTCCGTGCGCCACCTTCCACACTCCGCACGGTGGATTGCCCTTCGGCATTTTGCTGGGCCTGCACCATGTCGCTTTTTGCCGTGTCTTGTTTCGCGGTGGGTGTGTTGTTGAGATCCGCCTTGCCGACGCCGGGCTTGTCTCCGCTGGACGGGGCCTTCGTCGTGAAGCCCGGCTGATTAGGATCATCCGGCGCGTTGCCGGGCACGATGATCATCTTGTCCTTCGAGGCATCCGGCGGGGGCTGGCCGGGCACGGGCGCGATGAGCATGGGCTGTCCGGGTTGCTGTCCCTGCCCCGGCTGCCCTTGCTGTCCCGGCTGGGCCATCATCATCTGCTGCTGTTGTTGTCCCTGTCCGCCCTGCGGCTGCTGCATCTGATTCTGCTGGGGCTGCTGCTGCCCGATGCCCGGAGGAGCGAGCATCTGCTGCTGTTGCTGCTGCGCCCCACCCTGCTGCTGGCCCACTTGCGGAGCATTTTGCTGATTTTGACCGCTTTCTCCCTGCTGGCCATTCTGGCCAAGCTGCTGCATCGCCCCGGTTTGGTTCTCGCCGGTGATGCTGCTGCCCGCCTGGCGGAGCTGCTCGGCGAGCTGCTGAAGCTGTTTTTGGGCCTCTTCACGCAGAGCCATGTCCCGCATCTTTTCCGCGAGCTTTTCAAACTCGGCCCCGGCGGCCTTCGCATCGCCTTTTTGCATCTGATCACCCGCTCCGAGCACATGCTGGCCCACCATGCGCTGGCGATCGGCGGCCTCGGCCTTTTCCTGCACGTCCTTCAAGGTGTTGCTCAATCGCTGCTGGGTGTCGGCGGGCAGTTGCGGACTCTTCAACTCGGCACCGAGCTTTTCCGCTGCCTTCGCGGCGGCGGGAGAATTCTTGGCCGCCACCGCGTCGCCGAGATCGGCCGTATCAGCGTGCTTGCGCAGTTCCTCGACGAGCTTGTCGCTGGCCCAGTCGTCCTTTCCTTTCGCCAGTTCCTCCGCCAGCTTTTCCGCGTCACGAGCACGGCGCTCCAGCTCGGCCAGCACCTGCTTCGCATCCTTGCCAGCAGAGTCAGCCAGCTCCGCGGCAGTTTGATCGAGCTTCGCCTTCAAATCCTCGATCTGCTTTTGTTCCTCCGCCTTGAGTCCGGCGAGCTTCTTTTTCTCCAGATCGAGCTTCGCGAGCTCCTTCGCGGCCTCGGCAGCCTTCGCCGCCATGGCTTCATCGAGAATCAAAATCTCCTCCGTCGGTGTGCGCACCGCGCTGATCA
The DNA here is from genome assembly GCA_046316935.1 of Prosthecobacter sp. Classification (GTDB taxonomy): domain Bacteria; phylum Verrucomicrobiota; class Verrucomicrobiia; order Verrucomicrobiales; family Verrucomicrobiaceae; genus Prosthecobacter. Next base: position 681 of record JBKCXA010000066.1, on the reverse strand, counting down.
AACTGCCGAGGATCACCAGCGCCAGCGGAACGATCAAACCACGCGCCGGACGCAGTGGCAGGTCCTTCGTCAGACGGCTCATCGCCGGCTCCAGCGCGGCTTTTTGCACCTCGACATGTTTTTTCGCGGCTTCAGAGCCTTCGTTCCGGTCTTCAAACCACCACGCACTGGCAAAGGCCTCGCGACGCCCCGCGGCGGAATCCCACAAGGCCAGTGCGCTGAAGGCACCGGGCCGCCGCCACCATGAAAACACCAGCCCGCCGGCCTTCCAAAGTGCCCAGGTGCCCCAAAGCGCCGCCACGATGCTCAGGCCACCGCGCAGCGCCCACAGCAGCATCAGCGTCAGCACGATGCTCACCGGCCAGACCGTGTGATCCAGCCACGACAGCCACCGGCGCATCACCACGCGCCCCTGCACCTTACGCGCCACGGGCGCGAAGACACAGGCTGGACTGGCTGGCTCGCTCATGAGGCGCATTTCAGCTCAAATTGCCGCGAAGGCCAAGAGAATCTCATGAGGCCTTATGCCTCGTAAACCGTTGGGTCGGCCATGCCCGCGAGGGCAAAAGCCTCGATGCGCTCCACACAGGTGCCGCACTTCCCGCAGTGAAGGTCGTGGCCTTTGTAGCAAGACCACGTTTGCGCGTAATCCACGCCCAGCGAGGCACCGAGCCTGGCGAT